>NZ_VDDC01000006.1:0-6948 GCF_006239215.1 Paracoccus haeundaensis | reverse complement strand
GGGGGGGGGGGGGGGGGGGGGGGGGGGGGGGGGGGGGGGGGGGGGGGGGGCGCTGCCCCCCGTCCTGCGGACTCCCCCTGGGGTATTTCCGACAAAGGAGAAATCAGGGGCGGGGGGCGGCGGCGCGGCGCAGGCGGTCGTTGATCGCCTGGCCCAGCCCGTGGTCCGGGATCGGCGCGACCGAGATCGGGCGCCCCAGGGCATCGGCACGGCGCAGCAGGTCGAAGAGGCGCGCGGCGGCCTGGGTCAGGTCGCCCGTCTCCGACAGGCTGAACGGTCCGGGGGCGCCGAAGGACAGATGCGTCTCTCCGGGGGCGGGGACTGCGTTCAGGCGCAGCGCCGATTGCGGCGCGTAATGGCTGGACAGCTGTCCGGGTGCGTTCGGGGCCGAAGGGTCTGCATGATGCGCGGCCAGTGGTTCGCCCAGGGCCGCGGCGATCGCCTCGGCCGGGATGCCGCCGGGACGCAGCAGCGTCGGGCGACCGTCCTGCCAGCCGATGATCGTCGATTCCACGCCGACAGGGCAGGCACCGCCATCCAGTACCGCGGCGATGCGCCCGTCGAGGCCCCCGTCCGGGTGCAGCACATGATCTGCGGTGGTCGGGCTGATCCGCCCCGAGGCATTCGCCGACGGTGCGGCCAGCGGCGCGCCGGATGCGCGCAGCAGCGCCTGCGCCACGGGATGGGCAGGAACGCGGATGCCGATCGTGTCCAGCCCCGCCGTGACCAGCCCCGCGATGCCCGCATCGGCGCGCAGCGGCACCACCAGTGTCAGCGCGCCCGGCCAGAAGGCCCGCGCCAGGGTCAGCGCCTGCGGCGGCAGGTCGGCGACGGCCTGCGCCGCGGACAGGTCCGCCACATGCACGATCAGCGGGTTGAAGCTGGGCCGCCCCTTGGCCTGGTAGATGCCGGCCACCGCCGCCCCGTCGCGCGCGTCGGCAGCCAGGCCGTAGACCGTCTCGGTCGGGATCGCCACGCAGCGGCCCTGGGCCAGCAGGCGGGCGGCCTGGGCCAGGCCGGCACGGTCGGGGATCAGTCGCAGGGTCTGCATTCGTGACGCGGGGTTTCGGTTGAGCCTGAAAGGACGGCGGCACAAGATGCCGCCAGCGCCCGTTGATAGACGCGCCGCGGCCCGATGCCAAGGCGCCAGGAGGAGAACCCGATGACCTACAAGGCCCCGACAGCCCAGATCGACTTCATCCTGACCCATGTCGTCCCCTTTGCCGACCTGGCCCGGACCGACCGCTTTGCCGAGGCCACGGCCGAGACCGCGACCGCCATTCTGTCCGAGGCCGGCAAGCTGGCCCAGAACGTTCTGGCGCCCCTGAACCGGGGCAGCGACCAGACCCCCGCGCGGCTGGAGAACGGCGTGGTGCGATCCTCGCCCGGCTTTGCCGACGGGTTCCGGGCGATTGCGGAGGGGGGCTGGGTCGGCGTGTCGGCCGATCCGGAATACGGCGGCATGGGCCTGCCGCAGGCCCTGAACATGGCCGTGGCCGAGATGATGTCGGGCGCCTGCCTGTCCCTGCAGCTGAACCCGCTGCTGACCCAGGGCCAGATCGAGGCGCTGGAGCATCACGCCAGCGACGATCTGAAGGCGCGCTATCTGCCCAAGCTGATCAGCGGCGAATGGTCGGGCACGATGAACCTGACCGAACCGGGCGCGGGCAGCGACGTGGGCGCGCTGACCACCCGGGCGGAACCGGCGGCCGACGGCACCTATCGGATCAGCGGGCAGAAGATCTACATCACCTGGGGCGACAGCGACGTCACGTCGAACGTCTGCCACCTGGTGCTGGCGCGTCTGCCGGGCGCGCCCAAGGGGACGCGCGGCATCAGCCTGTTCATGGTCCCCAAGCTGATCCCCGACGAGCAGGGCGACCCGGGCGTCGCCAACAGTCTCAAGGTGGTCAGCCTGGAGCACAAGCTGGGCATCCACGGCAGCCCGACCTGCGTCATGTCCTATGACGGCGCCACCGGCTGGCTGGTCGGCGAGGAGAACAAGGGCATGGCGGCGATGTTCACGATGATGAACGTGGCCCGCCTTGGCGTCGGCATGCAGGGCGTGGGCGTGGCCGAGGCCGCGCTGCAGAAGGCCGTGGCCTATGCGGTGGACCGCAACCAGATGGGGCCGATCATCGGCCATCCCGATGTGCGCCGGATGCTGGCCACCGCGCAGGTCGAGGTGTTCGCCGCCCGCGCCATCGGCCTGGCCTGCGCCACCGCCATCGACATGGACCGCGCCACGGGGGATGCCGATCAGGCCGCCCGCGCGGCCTTCCTGACGCCGATCGCCAAGGCCTATGGCACCGACGTGGGCATCCGGGTGGCCGACATGGGCGTGCAGGTGCATGGCGGCATGGGCTATGTCGAGGAGACGGGCGCCGCGCAGTATCTGCGCGACGTGCGCATCACCTCGATCTACGAGGGCACGAACGGCATCCAGGCGATGGATCTGGTCGGACGCAAGCTGTCGGACGGCGGCGAGGCCGCGATGCGCCTGCTGGACGAGGTGCTGGACGGGGCCAAGGCCGCGCAGTCCGCGCATCCCGAGCTGGCCCACCAGCTGTGGCAGGCCGCCGAGACCCTGCGCGAGGCGACCCAGGCCCTGCTGGAGCGTGACATGGCCGACCGTTTCGCGGGCGCGGTCGCCTATCTGACCGCCTTTGCGCGGGTGCTGGGCGGGCATTACCACCTGCGCGCGGCGCTGAAGGGCGGACCGGCGCATCTGGCGCTGGCGCGGGTCTTCATGGCGCGCGTCCTGCCGCGGTTCACCGGCGATCTGGCCGAGGCGCAGGCGGGCCAGGGCGACCTGACCGCGCTGAGCGATGCCGCGCTGGCGGGCGACTTCGCGGCGTGATCCGCACGCCGCACGACATCCCGCCCGCCGAGGGGCAGGCCATCACCGTCGCCCCGGGCGTCTTGTGGATGCGCCTGCCGCTGCCGATGAAGCTTGACCACGTCAACGTCTATGCCTTTGACGATCCCGACGGCTGGACGGTCGTCGATACCGGCTTCGACACGGCGCGCACGCGCGAGATCTGGCAGGTGCTGCTGGACGGGCCGCTGCAGGGGCGGCCGGTCGTGCGGGTGATCGGCACGCATCACCATCCCGACCATATCGGGCTGGCCGGCTGGTTCATGGAACGGGGCGCCGACCTGTGGATCAGCCGCACCGCATGGCTGATGGCGCGGATGCTGGTCCTGGACGTGCAGGACCGCGCCAGCCCGCAGGCGCTGGCGTTTTGGCGACGGGCCGGGATGGCGGCCGAGATGCTGGACCGGCGCGCCAGCGACCGGCCCTTCAACTTTGCCGACGTGGTCCACCCGCTGCCTTTGGGCTTCACCCGCCTGGTCGAGGGCGACACGGTGACCTTCGGCGGAAGGCGCTGGCGGGTGGCGATGGGGCATGGCCATGCGCCCTGCCACGCGACGCTGTGGTCGCAGGACTGCGATCTGGTCATCGGCGGTGACCAGCTGCTGCCGTCGATCTCTCCGAACCTGGGGGTCTATCCGACCGAGCCCGAGGCCGACCCGGTGGGCGAGTGGCTGGAAAGCTGCACCCGGCTGGCGGCGCTGGCGCGGCCCGACCAGCTGGTGCTTCCGGGACACAAGCTGCCCTTCACCGGGCTGCCCTTCCGGCTGGAACAGCTGATCCAAAACCACCGCGCCGGGCTGGACCGGCTGGCGCAGGCCCTGGCGGACGGCCCGCGCACCGCGGTCGGGTGTTTCGACATCCTGTTCCGCCGCCGCATCGGCGAGGCCGAGTACGGCCTGGCCATGGTCGAGGCCGTGGCCCATGTGAACCACCTGCACCGCGCCGGGCGCATCCGGCCGGTGGGCGAAACGCAGGGTGCGGTGCTGTGGGGGGCGTGACAGCTGCGCCGCTTTCCGCTATCGCAGGATGAACGCAAACCGATGGGGCAGTGATGGCCGACTACGACAACAAACCCGAAGCGACCCAGGGAACGATGGACCTGACCGACCACAAGAAGACCTTCGCGGGCTTCATCCGCGGATCCACCTGGGTCATCGTCGGATCGCTGGCGGTCCTGGTCTTCATGGCCCTGACGAACGCCTGATCGGACGGGCGGGGACATGAAGCGACGCGTCTTCCTGGCGGCCACGCTGCCGGTCGTGCTGACCGCCTGCGGGGCCGACAACATCTGGGCCAGCGACGAAGCCGTGCGCGACGCGCGCTATGTGTCCGCCACGCCGACCTCGATCACGCTGTTCACGGTGATCGGCATCCCGCGCGGCGAGGGGGGGCATTCGGCGCTGATGTTCAACGGCAGTCAGCGCGTGATCTATGATCCCGCCGGCAGCTGGAGCCATCCGCGCATTCCCGAACGGCGCGACGTGCTTTACGGCATCACCGACAACTTCAAGAACTTCTACATCGATTACCACGCGCGCGAGACCTATTGGGTGGCCGAGGACACGATCCTGGTCCCGCGCGAGGTGGCCGACCTGGCGATCCGCCGGGCCGAGGCCAACGGTTCCGCCAACAAGAGCTTCTGCGCGATCGAATCGGGCAACGTCCTGTCCGGCGTGCCGGGGTTCGAGACGGTGCCGCGGGGGTTCTCTCCGCTGAAGCTGCGCGAATGGTTCCTGCGCCAGCCGGGCGTGGTGTCCAAGCGTCATTATGACGGCGACCCGGCCAACAACCACGACGTCCTGCTGCGTCAGAAGGACGGGACGATCGGCGGTTACAGAAGGTAAAGCAGGCCCGCCAGCGTGATGCCCCCGGCCAGGATGGCCAGCATCACGTTGCGGGTCAGCACGCCCACCGCCACGGTCGCGGCGGCGGCGGCCATGCGGGCCGGATCGGCATTGCCGCCGGTCGCGGCGGGCCAGACGACCAGCGGCGCGACCAGCGCGGGCAGCACCGCCACCGGGGTATAGCGCAGCATCCGCAGCATCCAGTTCGGCAGGTCGCGGTCGCCCAGCGCGCCCAGGAACGACCAGCGGATCAGGTAGGTGCCGACGCCCAGCACCGCGATGATGACCCAGATCTCAGTCGCTGACGCCTGCATCGCGTGCCTCCTTGCGTTCGGTGCGGATCTCGACCAGGGCGCCGGTGGCCATGCCCAGGGGCGCGGCGATCAGCAGGCCCAGCCCCGACGGCAGCCCCGCCAGGGCCAGCGCCGCGACGATCGCGACAAAGCAGGCGGCCAGATGCGCAGGCGTGCGCAGCATCGGCGCGATCATCGCCAGGAAGGTGATGGGCATCGCGAAATCCAGCGCGATCCCCTCGGGGATGGCCTGGCCCACGGTGGCGCCCGCCCAGGTGGCGATCATCCACGGCACGCACAGAACCAGCGCGGTGCCGCCGAAATAGGCCAGCCGCTGCGCGATGGTCAGGCGCGGATACTGTTCGTAATGCTGGATCGACAGCGCATAGCTTTGGTCGATCAGCGCATAGGCGACCCAGGCCTTGTGGCCGGGCGTCGCGTCCCGCAGCCACGGCAGCAGGGACGCCGAATACATCGCCATGCGCAGGTTCACCGCCAGCCCGGACAGGATCACGATCAGCGCCGGCGCATTGTCGGTCAGCAGCTGCACCGCCGTGAACTGCGATGCGCCCGCCAGGACCAGCACCGAAAACCCCATGACCTGCGCCAGGTTCAGCCCGGCCTCGGTCGCGACCACGCCGAACAGCACCGCAAAGGGCACGATCACCACCAGGAAAGGCAGCGACTGGACGATGCCGTGGCGGAACGCGGCGGCCGGCGTCCGGGCCAATACGCGGATTACCGCCTGATCGGCGGCGGCTTGCCGGGCCGAGGGCCTGGGTTCGGGGGCGGGGGACATGGCGCTTTCGTCTTCCTGCGTTTCGCGGCACCTTGCTTGCACGACACGCAAGGCAAGACAAGGCCAGCCGATGCAGATCCTGCACCCGATCCCCGACAGCCTGCTGCCCGCCGCGGCAGCACTGTGGCGCGCGCATTTCGGGCGCGGACGCTGGCCTGCGCGGGTCCGCGCCGGGCATGGCGTGGTGGCGGTGGATGCATCCGGGGCGGTCTGCGGGGTGATGGGTCTGCGCGACGGTGCCGGCGGGTTCGCGCAGGGCGGCGCGGGGCTGTCAGGCTGGCTGTTCCGCGCGGCGCCGCCCACGGGCGATCTGGTCATCGACGGGCTTGCCGTCACCGACACCCGGCAGGGCACGGGGCGCGCGTTGATCGAGGCGGGGGCGCTGGTCGCCGCCCGCGACGGCCGCCCCGGCCTGCGGGCCGAGGTGCGCGCCCGCAACCGGGGCGCGCTGGCCTTCTACGACAGGGTGGGGTTTTCGGACCGGGGGCGGGGCCGCTATGGCCTGCCCTGGTGGGGGCAGGTTCATCTGCTGCACCTGAGCGTCTAGCCGAAGACGCCCGACACGCGGCCCAGCAGCATGAAGGCGCGCGACGACCGGCTGTCGGCCAGCACGGCGATCTGCAGGTCGTCCAGTTCCGGTACCAGCCGGGCCGTCAGCCCGTCGAAATGGCGCAGGAAGTGATGCGCGGTGTCGCGAAAGATCTCGTCCTCGCGCAGCATGGTGGCGGCGACCTCCAGCGCGGGCTGGTGGCGGATGCCACCCAGGGCCGCGACGGCGCTGCCGCGTTCACCGGCGGCATAGCGGCGCCAGACGTCGGGTCGGGCCATCTCCGGCGGCAGGTCGTCCATGTAGACATCCTGGCCCGCCATCAGCGTCACGACATCCTGCGCGGCGCGCAGCACCTTGGAATGGGCCGGATCCTTCAGCGCATGACGCAGGGCGTCGATCGCGTCGACATCGTCGGGACCGTCGGGAAAGTTCAGCGCCCGGATCAGGGTCGTGGCGTCCACAGGGGCGCCCTGGGCCTCGAACCGCAGGGCGGCCTGGCGCTGATCGGCGTTCTGGCGGGGCTTGGGCAGCGGGGCGGCGGCGCGCGGCGCGGCGGCCGGCTGCGGTTCGGCGGGGGCTGCGGC
>NZ_VDDC01000047.1:0-19797 GCF_006239215.1 Paracoccus haeundaensis | reverse complement strand
CTCGCGCAGCGCGCCCATGAAGCCCACGAACTGGGTCACCATGATCAGCGGCCCCGGCGTGGTCTCTGCCATGCCCAGCCCGTCCAGCATCTCTCCGGGTGCCAGCCAGCCATAGGTCTCGACCGCCTGCTGGGCGACATAGGCCAGGACGGCATAGGCGCCGCCGAAGGTCACCACCGCCATCACGCTGAAGAATCCGGCGATCTGTGCAAAGACGTCCTGCGGCCCAAGCGCCAGGAACAGCGCGGCCACCGGCAGCAGCCACAGGCCCAGGAACACCGCCGATATGCGCGCGGCCCACCCGGCGCTGACCCGCGTGTGATCGGGCGTGCCGTCGCCCAGCAGCGTGTCGGCATCCGCGACCGGCGCACCGCCCGCGGCACCGTGCCCGCCGCCGCCCCGGAACGCCGTCAGCCCGGCTTGCGCGCCGAGGAACCCGGCCAGGGCCGCACCCAGGACGATCACCGGAAACGGCACGCCAAAGGCGAAGATCGCGACGAAGGACGCCGCCGCGATGCCGATCATCACACGGTTTCTCAGCGCGCGCGACCCGATGCGGATCACCGCCTGGACCACGATGGCCAGCACCGCGGCCTTGAGGCCGAAGAACAGACCCTCCAGCGCGCCGGTATCGCCCCAGATCGCATAGATCCAGGACAGGGCCATGATCGCCACCATGCCCGGCACCACGAACAGAAGCCCGGCGATGATCCCGCCCAGGGTGCGGTGCATCAGCCAGCCGATATAGACGGCCAGTTGCATCGCCTCGGGACCGGGCAGCAGCATGCAGTAGTTCAGCGCGTGCAGGAACCGCCGTTCACCCAGCCACCGGTTCTCCTCGACCAGGATGCGGTGCATAAGGGCGATCTGGCCCGCGGGGCCGCCAAAGCTCAGCAGGCCGATCCGCGCCCAGATGCGCGCGGCCTGGGCCAGGGTCGGATAGGCGCGGTCGGGCATCACGGGTCCTCTGCAAGCCATGTCCCGCGCGGTTAGCCCGCGCCACGGGCGCCGGTCAAGCTAACGCGGCCGCATGGCGGCGCCGTGACAGGGGCACCCATTCCCTTGCGCCGCGTTCCGTGGCAGGGCAACCCGACCCGACACGATGCCCCCGGAAGGAGACCCCGATGCGGTTCTGGACCACGATCACCCTGATCCTTGTGCTGTCGGCCATCGGCCTGACATACGAGATCGCCGCAGGCCGCGTGCTGGCGCCCTTCTTCGGCACGTCGCTGGTGACCTGGACGTCGGTGATCGCCACGATCCTGACCGGGTTCTCGCTTGGCAGCGCGCTTGGCGGGCTGGTGGCTGAACGCGACCCCGCGGTGGCCGTGCGCAGCGTCAGGCTGGCGCTGGTGGCGACGGCGGCGCTGATGGCGGCCTCGCCCGCGGTCCTGGGGCTGATCTATGCCCTGGGTGCGCGCGACACCGGGGGGATGCTTTTGGCGGTGATCCTGGCCTTCTTTCCCGCATCCGTCCTGGTCAGCTTTCCGTCGCCCTTCCTGGCCAAGATGGCCGTCGACGCCCGTCCCGGCCGCGAGGGGTCGTCCCTGGGCATGGTCCTGGCGGCCGGATCGCTTGGGGCGATCGCGGGCGCGGTGCTGGCGGGGTTCGTGACGCTGCCGCTGGTGGGATCGGTGGCGACCTTTGCCGGATGCGGCGCGGGGGCGCTGATCTGCGCCGTGCTGGTGCGGGCGGGCGGCAAGGGGGGCGCGGGCGGCCTGTCGCGGCCCGATGCCGTGATCGCGGTCGCGGCAGGCGCGGTGGCGGTCGCGGCGATCACCGCCAGCGGGCCGCTGTGCCGTTACGAATCGGGGATGTCCTGCATCGACGTGCAGCGTCATGGCGGCGCGGTGCGCCTTTATTCCGACCGCACCCAGCAGGCCGCCGAACGCGTTGCGGCCGATGGGGGCGACCGCCTGACGCTGGCCTATACGGACTGGATCTGGTCGCGGATGGACCGCGACCTGAGCGCGGCGCCGTCGGTCCTGTTCATCGGCGGGGGCGGCTATTCGCTGCCCGCGATGCTGCTGGAATCGCGCGCCGATGCCCGCGCCGTCGCGGTCGAGATCGATCCCCTGATCACCCGCGTGGTCCGCGACAGCCTGCCCTGGGCCGGCGCGATGATCGACCGCGAGGAGGGCGCGCGTCTTGGCATCGTCCATGCGGACGGCCGGGTGTTCCTGAACCGGACCGAACAGCGGTTCGACGCTGTGGTGATGGACGCGTTCTCGTCGGGGTCGGTGCCTGCGCATCTGGCCACGCGGGAAACCTATGCCCGCCTGCGCGACATCGTCGACGGCCCGGTCTACGTGAACCTGATCGACGCACCCGACGGTCCGCTGGCGCGGGGCATCCACGCGATCCTGAGCGAGCTTTATCCCCACGTCCAGGCAGTCCAGGGTCCGGTCAGCGACCGCGGGCTGGCCAACATCATGCTGGCGGCAGCGGACGCGCCGCTTGGCCCTGTGGACGCCTATCCGGCGGAATACGGTCCGGTCCGGCTGGCGGCAGGACGCGCCTTCACCGATGATCGTGGCTGGATCGGCCACCGTTAGGACCACCCTGTCATCGCCGCGCCGTCCGACCTATGGTCGGGGAATGCGAAGGGGGGCACCATGGCACAAGACTGGATTTCGCAGTTTCCCGGACTGGCCAGATTGGGACCGGACCTGCGGGCGACGCTGTTGACGCAGAGCCTGATCCTGACGGTTCCGGCCGGCACCGTCGTCTTTGGCCCCGGAAAGCCGCCCGAGCATCTGTTGCTGCTGCTGGACGGCCGCGTCAGGGTCCAGCAGACGTCGGAAGAGGGCCGCGAGATCGTCCTCTATCGCGTGGCGGCCGGGGAAAGCTGCGTGATGACCACGGCCTGCCTGCTGGCGCACGAGGACTACTCTGCCGAGGGGATCGCAGAGACCGACGTCCGCGCGGCGGCGATCCCGCGGGCTCTGTTCGACGATCTGGCGTCGCGGTCGGTCGAATTCCGGACCTTCATCTTCACCGCTTATGCGCGGCGCATGTCCGACCTGTTCATGGTGATCGAGGAGATCGCCTTTCAACGGCTGGATATCCGGCTGGCGCAGAAGCTGATCGAACTGGCCCGCGACACGGGGCAGATCAGGGCCACCCATCAACAGCTGGCGGCGGAACTGGGCACCGCGCGCGAGGTGATCTCTCGGCAACTGGGCGAGTTTCAGCGGCGCGGCTGGATCGGGCAGGCGCGAGGGGTGGTCGACCTGCTGGACGCGGCCGCGATCGGACGGCTGGCGGCGCAGGACGGCGGTGGGTCGCGCCCCTGATGGGGACTTGGTGATCTTGTCACCGACCGGCGTGGCGAAATCCTGTATCACGGTCGAAAGCCAGCAAGGGGATCCCGCCATGACACGCAACATCGGACCCGCCGACCGAACCCTTCGCCTGGTGGTGGGGGCGGCCCTGATCCTTGTGGCCCTGGCCAGCGGTTGGCCCGCCTTTCAAGGCGGTCTTCCGCGCGCCATGGCGGTCATCGCGGGCGTCGTGCTGATGATCACCGCCGCTGTCAGGGTCTGCCCGCTTTACGCGCTGCTGGGGATGCGGACCTGCCGCCGCTGATTCCGCCCGTTTCCGACTTGAGGACCATCATGACCGACTATCCGATCGACATGTCCGTCGCGCCCATCGTGACCCCGTTCTTTGATCCGGCCACCCATACCATCAGCTATGTCGTGCGCGATCCGGGCTCCACCGCCTGTGCGGTGGTCGATTCGGTGATGGACATCGACTATGCCGCGGGGCGGATCACCTATGATCATGCCGATGCGATCATCGCGCATATCCGCGAGCATGGCCTGACCCTGGAGTGGATCATCGAAACCCATGTCCATGCCGACCACCTTTCCGCCGCGCCCTATATCCAGGCGGCCCTGGGCGGCCGGATCGGGATCGGCGACGGGATCATGGTCGTGCAGGACACCTTCGGCAAGATCTTCAACGAGGGTACGGAATTCCAGCGCGACGGCAGCCAGTTCGACGCGCTGTTCAAGGATGGCGACGTCTATCATGTGGGCACGATGCCGGTCGTGGCACTGCATACGCCCGGCCACACGCCGGCCTGCATGACGCATGTGATGGGCGATGCGGCATTCGTGGGCGACACGCTGTTCATGCCCGATGGCGGATCCGCGCGGGCCGATTTTCCGGGCGGCGATGCGGGCGTCCTTTATGACAGCATCCAGAAGGTGCTGTCGCTGCCCGACGCGACCCGGCTGTTCATGTGCCACGATTACGGTCCCAACGGCCGCGAGATCCGGTGGGAGACCACCGTGGCCGAGGAACGCGCCCACAACATCCATGTCGGCGGCGGCAAGACGCGCGCGGAATTCGTGGCCTTTCGCACCGCACGCGACGCCACGCTGGCGGTGCCGCAGCTGATCATTCCCTCGCTGCAGGTCAACATGCGCGCAGGCGTCATGCCCACCGACAAGGATGGGCGTCCCATGCTCAAGGTGCCGGTCAACGGCCTCTGACCCCGCCATCTCCAGACGTTCAGGGAGGAACAGATGGACCCCAGGACCCTTTCGCCGCAATTCGCGGTGTCGCCCCAGATCACCCCGCAGGACATTCCTGCGCTGAAGGCCCAGGGCTATCGCGCGATCATCGCCAACCGTCCGGACGGCGAAGGCGCCGATCAGCCGACCTTTGCCGAGATCGAGGCCGCGGCCCATGCTGCCGGAATGCAGGCACGCTACATTCCGATCAGCGGGGGCATGGTCGGCGACGACGACGTCGAGGCCTTTCGATCCGCCCTGCGCGCCGTGCCGGGGCCGGTGCTGGCCTATTGCCGGTCGGGGACGCGGTCGGCCACGCTGTGGTCGCTGGCGCAGGCCGACGACATGCCGCTGCCGCAGATCCTGGCGGCCACCAGCACCGCCGGATACGACCTGTCCGGCGTGGTCCGACGCATCGCCAACGGCGGACGCACACCCGTGGCCCGGCCCGATGCGACCCATGACGTGGTGATCGTGGGGGCGGGGGCGGCAGGGATTTCGGTCGCGGCCAGCCTGCTGTCCCGAAAGCCGGGGTTGGACATCGCCATCATCGACCCGGCCGACGTGCATTACTATCAGCCCGGCTGGACCCTGGTGGGCGCGGGTGTGTTCACGGCCGACCAGACGGCGAAGGATCTGGCCTCGCTGATCCCGTCCGGCGTCACGCTGATCAAGGGCGCGGTCGCCGCGTTCGAGCCCGCCTCGAACGCCGTGATCCTGGAAGGGTGCCGGGTCGTGGGCTATGAAAGGCTGGTCGTCTGTCCGGGGCTGAAGCTGGACTGGGCGCGCATCCCCGGTCTGGTCGAGACGCTTGGCCAGAACGGGGTCACGTCCAACTACCGCTATGATCTGGCGCCCTATACGTGGAAACTGGTCCAGGCGATGAGGCGGGGCCGCGCGATCTTCACGCAGCCGCCGATGCCGATCAAATGCGCCGGCGCGCCGCAGAAGGCGATGTACCTGTCAGGCGACGCCTGGCATCGGGCCGGGGTGCTCAAGGATATCGACATCCAGTTCATGAATGCGGGGGGCGTGCTGTTCGGGGTCAAGGACTATGTCCCCGCGCTGATGAACTATGTGCGAAAATACGACGCGACGCTGAACTTCTTTCATAACCTGGTCCGGATCGACGGCCCGGCGCGCACCGCGTGGTTCGACGTCGCGGCACCCGACACGCCTGTCCGCCGGGTCGAGGTCGCATTCGACATGATCCATGTCACGCCCCCTCAGACCGCGCCGGATTTCATTCGCGTGTCGCCGCTGGCGGATGCGGCGGGGTGGGTGGACGTCGACCAGGCCACGCTGCGTCACAAAACGCATGACAACATCTGGTCGCTTGGCGACGTGATGAATGCGCCGAACGCCAAGACGGCGGCCGCGGCGCGGATCCAGGCACCGGTGGTGGCGGAAAACATCGCGGCCGATATCGACGGCCGTCCGGCCTGCGCGCAATACAACGGCTACGGCTCCTGCCCGCTGACGGTCGAGCGCGGCAAGATCGTGTTGGCCGAGTTCGGCTATGGCGGCAAGCTGCTGCCAAGCTTTCCCAAGGCCCTGATCGACGGCACGCGCCCAAGCCGCGCTGCATGGCTGCTCAAGGAACGCATCCTTCCGCCGGTCTACTGGCGCGGCATGCTGCGCGGCCATGAATGGATGGCCAAACCCAACAACACCTCCGCCCCCTAAGAACGGACCCTTGCCGGTGAAGCCCTTCCGCGCCTATTTCCCGATCCTGTCCTGGGCCCGCAGCTATGACCGGCGGACCCTGTCGGACGACCTGCTGGCCGCCGTGATCGTGACGATCATGCTGATCCCGCAATCGCTGGCCTATGCGCTGCTGGCGGGACTGCCGCCCGAGGCGGGGCTCTATGCCTCGATCGCGCCGATCATCCTCTATGCGGTGTTCGGAACCAGCCGGGCGCTGGCGGTGGGGCCGGTGGCGGTGGTGTCGCTGATGACGGCGGCGGCGATCGGCACCGTCGCGGAGCAGGGCTCGATGGGCTATGCGGCGGCGGCGCTGACGCTGGCCGGACTGTCGGGCGCGATCCTGGTGGTGATGGGCGTGCTGAAGCTGGGCTTTCTGGCGAACTTCCTGTCGCATCCGGTGATCGCGGGCTTCATCACCGCGTCGGGCATCCTGATCGCCACCAGCCAGCTGGGCCACGTCCTGGGCATCGGCGCGGGTGGCCACACCCTGCCGCAGATGATCGCGTCGCTGGTCCGGGGCCTGCCCCAGGTCAACCCGGTCACCGCCTGCATCGGCGTGGCGGCGACGGCGTTCCTGTTCTGGGTCCGCCGCGGGCTGCGGCCGCTGCTGCGCCGCATGGGCCTGGGCGCGCGCGCCGCCGACATCGCGACCAAGGCCGGGCCGGTGCTGGCCGTGGTGGTCAGCACGCTGGCCGTCCGGTGGCTGGGCCTGGACCAGATGGGCGTGCGCATCGTGGGCACGGTGCCGCAGGGCCTGCCGCCCCTGACGCTGCCGCCGCCGTCGGCCGATCTGATCGGCATGCTGCTGGTTCCGGCGGTGCTGATCTCGGTCATCGGGTTCGTGGAATCGGTGTCGGTCGCGCAGACCCTGGCCGCCAAACGACGCCAGCGCATCGACCCCGACCAGGAGCTGATCGGCCTGGGGGCGGCGAACCTGGGCGCGGCCTTCACGGGCGGCATGCCGGTCACGGGCGGGTTCGCGCGGTCCGTCGTGAACTTCGACGCGGGCGCGGCGACCGCGGCGGCGGGGGCCTTCACCGCGGTGGGCCTGGCGGTCGCCGCCGTCGCGCTGACGCCGCTGATCTATCACCTGCCCATCGCGACGCTGGCTGCGACGATCATCGTGGCGGTGCTGTCGCTGGTCGATCTTGCGATCCTGCGCCGGGCCTGGGCCTATTCCCGCGCCGACTTCATCGCGGTGGCGGCGACGATCGTGGTGACGCTTGGCGTGGGGGTCGAGGCAGGCGTGTCTGCGGGCGTCATCCTGTCCATCGTGCTGCACCTGTACAAATCCTCGCGCCCGCATGTGGCCGAGGTCGGGCTGGTCCCCGGCACCCAGCATTTCCGCAACATCCTGCGCCACGACGTGCTGACCGATCCGGCCCTGGTCACCCTGCGCATCGACGAAAGCCTGTATTTCGCCAATGCCCGCTTTCTGGAGGATTACGTCGCCGACCGCGTGACCCCCGATTGCGAGGTCAAGCACGTGGTGCTGATGTGTTCGGCCATCAGCGACATCGACCTGAGCGCGCTGGAAAGCCTGGAGGCCATCGCCCACCGCCTGGCGACGATGGGCGTCACGCTGCACCTGTCCGAGGTCAAGGGCCCGGTCATGGACCGCCTGAAGACCTGCGATTTCCTGCAGCAGCTGACGGGTCGGGTCTTCCTATCGCAATACGACGCCTGGACCGCACTGCACACAGGGGCCGAACCGGCCCGCCGGGTGATCAGAACCGGTTGACCGGAACCTTGAGGTAATGGTGGCCGTCATCCTCTGCCGGGGGCAGGCGGCCGCCGCGCAGGTTGATCTGCAGCGCCGCCATGATCCGGTCGGGCAGGGGCAGCGTCGCGTCGCGGGCGTCGCGCAGGGCGATCCAGTCCTCGCGCCGGGTGCCGTCGCGGACATGGCGATTCTCGGCCCGGTGGCGGGCCACGGTCGCCTCCCATTGCGGCGCGTCGCGGTCCTTGGTGCCATAGTCGTGGCCCACGAACAGGCGCGTGTCGCCCGGCAGGGACAGGATCTCCTGGATCGACGCCCACAGCTGACCGCTGTCGCCACCCGGGAAATCCGCGCGCGAGGTGCCGGCATCGGGCTGCATCAGCGTGTCATGGGTAAAGGCCGCATCGCCGCAGACATAGGTGACCGAGCCGAGCGTGTGCCCCGGCGACAGCATCACCCGGATGGACAGATCGCCCAGGGGGATCGTCTCTCCGGGTGCCAGCAGGCGGTCGAAGTCGCGGGCCGGATCAAAGGCCTGGGGCAGGTTGTACAGCTCCGCCCAGATGCGGGCGATGTCGCCGACCCGGTCGCCGATGGCGGTGGGCGCCCCCGTCCGCCGCCCCAGCTGCGCCGAGGCCATGACGTGGTCGGCATGCGGATGGGTGTCCAGCACCCAGGCCACCGTCAGCCCCCGTTCGCCCACCAGCGCCAGCACCTGGTCCATGCTGCCGGTCGAAAAGCGGTAATGCTTGGGATCCAGGTTCCAGACCACGTCGATCAGCGCGGCCTGTTTCGTGGCCGGGTCGGCGCAGACATACTGGATCGACCCGGTATCGGGTTCGTAGATGCCCCAGACATCCGGGCTGTTCGCGCCGGTGGACGGGGAATGGCGGACGACGCGGTCTTTCAGCAGGCTCATGCGGGTGCCCTCAGGACGGGTGTGGATTTCAGGCGGGCGCCGATCCAGAGCCCCAGGATCATCGCCGGAACGAAGGCCAGGGTGCCCGGCGCCAGCAGCGGCAGGGCGGTCAGGGCGGGGCCGGGGCAGAACCCGCCGATCCCCCAGCCCGCGCCGAACAGCGCCGCGCCGGTCAGCAGCGGGCGGTCGATCCGGCGGTTGGTCGGCACGTCGAAGGTCGGGTTCAGAACTGGCGCCTCGCGCCGCCAGACCAGCCGATAACCGATGAAGGCGGTCACGGTCGCGCCGCCCATCACGAACGCCAGGCTGGGGTCCCACGCCCCGGCCAGGTCCAGAAAGTTCTGCACCTTGGCCGGATCGGCCATGCCCGACACGATCAGCCCCAGGCCAAAGACCAGCCCGGCCAGAAATCCCCACAAGGCGCGCATCACAGCCCCCCGATCACATGGCGCAGCACGAACACGGTGACGAACCCCGCCGCCATGAAGGTCGCGACCGCCGCCAGAGAGCGTCCCGACAGCCGCGCCAGCCCGCAGACCCCGTGCCCCGAGGTGCAGCCCGACCCAAGCGCGGTCCCCGTCCCGACCAGCAGCCCCGCGGCGGTCATCAGCCCCAGGTTCGTGGGCACCGTCTGCACGACCGTCCCGCCCAGGGCCAGGATCGCCAGCGGCGCGGCCATCAGCCCCAGCACGAAGGCGATCCGCCAGTCGCGGTCGCGCGCGGCGCCGGGCAGGGCCAGCGCGCCCTGGGTGATGCCCGCGATGCCGGCAATCTTTCCGAACAGGCCCATCACCATCACGGCGCTGATCCCGATCAGGATGCCGCCGCCAAGCGAGGCCCAGGGGGTGAAGGTCGTTTCGGTCAGCATGTCGGCCTGTCCTGTCAGCGGGGATTGCGCCGATTGGCGCGTCTGCTAAGCTGTATATTCGATTCCTCTAAATAAGTCAAAGCTAATATATTGGACGACCTCCCAGATCCCTCCGTCGTGTCGCTGCAGGACATGGCTGACCACGTCGCGGCGCGGCTGGCGCTGGTCGCCAATGCGAAACGCCTGCTGATCCTGTGCGAACTGGCCAAGGGCGAACGCCCGGTCGGCGCGCTGCAGGCGGCGGTGGGCCTGGGCCAGTCCGCGCTGAGCCAGCATCTGGCCCGCCTGCGCGAGGCCGGGATGGTCGCCACCCGCCGCGAGGGGCAGACCATCCACTACCGCATCAGCGACCCCGACCTGGACGTGTTGATGCAGGCCCTCTATGCCGCCTTCTGCCAGCCGCGTCAGGACGCGCCCGCCCGGCCCGATCAGGAATAGGCGCCTGCCGAATAGGTCAGCTCATAGCTGTGGCTGTAGAGTTCGAACACGTTGCCGAACGGGTCCTCGACATAGACCATCCGATAGGGTTTTTCGCCGGGGAAATATTCGCGCACCGGCATCCGCTGCCTGCCGCCCGCGGCGACGATGCGGGCCAGAAGCCCTTCCAGGTCCGGGTCCTGGATCGCGAAATGGAACGTGCCGTGGCGGCGAAAGTCGAAATTGTCGGCGGCGGCGTGGTTGCCCGCGAACTCGAACAGCTCGATCCCGATCCCGTCGCCGGTGGACAGATGCGCGATGCGCAGACGGTCCCAACCGGGGCCGAAGACGTCGGTGCACATCACGCCGATGGCGCTGTCATCCTCGGTCACGGTGCTGGGCTGCATCAGCACATAGAATCCAAGGACGCCGGAATAGAACGCAACAGCCGCGTCCAGGTCGGGGACGGACAGGCCGATATGGGAAAAGGTGCGGGGGGTGGGGGTCATGGCAGTCTCCTGTGTCTGGTCCATCCGATCTAGACAGGCGATGCCCGCATGTGAAATTATCATTCCGCATGATGATCCATACGAACTGTTATCGACGATGCTGAACGCCACTTGGATCGAGACCTTCACCGTCCTGGCCGAGGAGGGGCATTTCACCCGTGCGGCGCAGCGGTTGAACATGACGCAGCCGGGCGTGTCCCAGCATCTGCGAAAGCTGGAACAGCAGCTGGGCCAGCCGCTGATCGTGCAGGCGGGCAAGGGGTTCACGCTGACCGCCGCCGGGGCTGGCCTGCGCGATCTGGGGCTGGCGCGCCGGGCCCAGGAACGCGCCTTGCGCGAGGCGATCGCCCCGGACCGGCCGGATGCCGGGCTGGTGCGCGTCGCCTGTTCGGGCAGCTTTGCGATGCTGTTCTATCCGCATGCCATAGCGCTGATGCAATCCGCCCCGCGCCTGTCCATCCATGTCGAGGCCGCGCCGCAGGCACGCGTCCTGGAGGGGGTGCTGGACGGGCGGTTCGATCTGGGGGTGACCGACCGCGACCCGCGCCATCCCCGCATCGCAGCCGATCGCATCGGGCAGGAGGAGCTGTGCCTGGTGCTGCCCGCGGGACATGCGGTGCCGTCGGGCCTGGCCGACCTGCAGGCGCTTGGGCTGATCGATCACCCGGATTGCCACCGTTATGCCGACGATCTGTTCGCGCTGAACTTTTCCGACGAATTCGACGGCGCCGACAGGCTGCGCGTGCGCAGCCGCGTGAACCAGATCGGCCAGATCCCGGCGCCGGTGGCGCAGGGCGTCGGCTATACGCTGCTGCCGCGCAGCGGGCTTGCGGCCTTTTCTCAGGCGGACCGCCTACGCATCGCGGCCCTGCCGCAACGCCGCCACCACGAATTGTGGACGATCATCCCCCGCGGCCATCCGCCAAGCGCCCGGCTGGACCGGGTCCTGGCGGTGATCCGGGCCCTGGCCGCCGATCTGGCCTAAGCGGCGGCCAGGGACGCGCGCCTCAGGCGGTGCGGACCCGCCCGGACACCAGCCGCCCCTTGTGGAACGTCGCGTGGCGGGCCGAGCATCGGGCCACCGTCTCGGCCGAACAGCTGGCCTCGGTCAGAACGAACCCTGCGGCGTCGCCGACGGCGGGCCAGACCCGTTCGCCCTGCGCGTCCAGCGGCAGGACGTCGCCCGTGGCGATCCACAGGGACCGCGACAGGCTTTCCTCGTCGCTGCCCGCGTAAAGCTGGGCATAGAGGTTGGCCTTGTCGATCATGTCCCCGGTGCCGAAGGGCGACCAGTGGTCGATGACGCTGTCGGTGCCCGCCATGATCGCCACCCCCTTGTCGCGCAGGACCTGCAGCGGCATCACCGATTTTCCGATCGGCACGCTGGTGGCGACGCTGATCCCCTGCGCGGCCATGCGGCCCGCCAGTTCGTCCAGCGCGCCTTCGTCCATTTTGGCCAACGCAAAGGCGTGGCTGAAGGTCACCCGGTCGCGCAGCGCGGCATTCGCTTCGACCGTGTCGACCATGTAATGCAGCGCGGCGATGCCGGCCGGGGTCGATTCATGGATGTGGATGTCCACGCCCTTGTCGTGGTCCAGCGCGATCTGGAACATCGCGTCCAGCGATGCCTCCATCGCGCCGTCGACATTGGTCGGGTCAAGCCCCCCGACATGCGTCACGCCCAGGTCCATCGAGTCCCGCATCAGCCCGTCGACATCCGAATTCAGCAGGCCGTGCTGGGGAAAGGCGACGATGTCGCAGTCGAAATCGTCCCTGCGCGCGGCAAGGGCCAGGTTCAGGTGCTCCAGGCTTTTCAGGCCGCTGACCGGGTCGATGTTGCAATGGCTGCGCGCCGTCGTCGTGCCGTGCGACAACAGCAGCTGGATCAGCTGGTCGGCGCGCTCCTGCGAGGTCGGCAGCAGCTGGGGCAGCAGCACCTCCTCGCGCGCGATCATGTCCATGATGGTCTTGCCCTTGCGCGGCAGCGGGGCCTGCCAGGGGCCGCCATAGAAGGTCTTGTCCAGGTGGATGTGCATGTCGCGCATGGGTGGCAGCGCCAGCATGCCCTGGGCGCTGTAGCGGGGCAGGGTGCCGGTCGGCGCGTCATGGATCGCGGCGATGCGGCCGCCCCTGATCTCCAGCGTATGGGTCTGGGTCCGGGTTCCGACCACCGTGTCGCCGTCGCGCTCAACGCCCGTCTCCAGCAGCACGTCGGTCAGCAGGTAGTGATCATGCGGGATGTCCGACACGCCGGTCTGGTCCGGTGCGGCGGCATGGACGGGAGCAAGCCCAAGCGTGGCGCCCGCCGTCATGATGCCGCCGGTGCGGCACAGGAATTGTCTGCGGTTCGTCATCGTCTTTCCCCTTTGCTGGCGGTTCGGGAAAACCTAGACCGGCACAGGCGTATCAAGAAATTAAATGTTCGAATAGGATTCATGCATGAATCGGATGATCGATCCCCGCCTGCTGCGTGCCCTTGTGGGGGTGATCGACCATGGCAGCTTCACCCGCGCCGCCGAACAGCTGAACATGTCGCAATCGACCATCAGCCAGCAGATATCGCGGCTGGAGGATCAGCTGGGCCAGCCGCTGCTGGACCGCGACGCCCGCCCCGTTCGCATGACCGCGGCCGGAGAGCGGCTGACCGGGTACGCGCGCCGCATCCTGGCGCTGCAGGATGAGGCGACGCTGGCGCTTGGCGATCCGTCGGGCAGCGTGTCGCTGCGCATCGGGCTGGCCGAGGACATCATGACCCCCGACATGGCCCGGCTGTTCGCCGATTTCTCCGCAACGCACCGCCGGGTGCGGCTGGACGTGACCGCGGGCCTCAGCCTTGCCCTGACGCGCGGCTATCGCGACGGCGATTTCGACATCATCGTGGTCAAGGAGACCGCGCCCGAACCCGACTGCCGCGCCAGCGTCCCCGAACCCATCGGCTGGTTCCAGGGACCGGGCGCCCCCGACGCCCCCGATCCGCTGCCCTTCGTGACCTTCCCGCCGGGGGGCCTCTATCGCGACCAGATGTTCCGCCGGGCCGAGGACCTTGGACGGCGCTGGTACGTGGCCTTTTCGGGCAGCAGCCTGTCGAACGTCGTGACCGCGGTCGAGGCCGGTCTGGGCATCTCTCTGCTGCCGGTGCGGGCGGCGGTCGGGCGCGATCTGCGGCGCAGCATGCTCTTTGGGGCGGAACCTGCGATGGTCGCATCGCTTTACGCATGGGAGACGGGCGGCATCGCGGCCCCGCTGGTCGCCGCGATGCGCGACGTGCTGGCACGACGCTGAGGATTTTGGCGGATCAGGCGGTTGTCCGACGGACGATGGCGGGGCCGACAGGGACCGATCGGAACGAAGGCCTGGAAACGACAAAGGAACATGCGGTGTCGAATGACGAAAAGATCAGCCCCCCTCTGACAGAGCTGAACATCAACACCACCACCGGGGGGTTCTACAACGGATTCTCGATCGCCGTGACGGTGCCGGCCAAGATCATCATCTCGGTCATCGTGGTCTGGGCCATCTTCTGGCCGATCCAGTCGGGCGCGATCCTGACCGGGCTGAACGGTTTCATCCTGCAGAACTTTGCGGCCTGGTACACCTGGGTCGTGGCGTTCTTCATCGTCGTCTGCCTGGCGCTGGCGGCATGGCCTGCAGCCGGGCGGCTGAACCTGGGGCTGGACGACGACCAGCCAGAATTCACCCGGTTCTCGTGGTTCTCGATGATGTTCGGGGCGGGGATCGGCGTGGGCATGCTGACCTGGGCCGTGGCCGAACCGGTCACGCATCTGGGCACGACCCCGGAATCGATCATGGGCCTGACCACCCCCGGCGGCGCCGACAACGTCGCGATGGCGTTCAAGTGGTCGTTCCTGCACTGGGGGTTCAGCGCGTGGGCATGCTATGCGGTGTGCGGCCTGTCGCTGGCCTATTTCAGCTATCGCCGCGGCCTGCCGCTGACCATCCGGTCGGGGCTGACGCCGCTGTTCGGTCAGCGCCTGTCGGGGCCGCTTGGCCATGTCATCGACATCGTGGCCGTGGTTGCGACCATCCTGGGCGTCGCGCAGACGCTTGGCTTCGGCGTCGATCAGCTGGTCGCGGGGCTGGGCCGGATCGGCATCGGCGGGCTGGCCGATGCGGACGGGGCCGCGACCACCACCGGCATCGTCGTCGCGCTGCTGGTCATCATGGGGCTGTCGACGCTGTCGGCGCTGTCGGGCGTGGGCAAGGGCATCAAGTGGCTGTCCAACATCAACATGGTTCTGTCCATCATCCTGCTGGGCTTCCTGATCATCTTCGGGGCGACCTGGTTCGGCTTCAACGCGATGTTCACGGGGCTGTGGCACTATGTCGTCGCCCTGCCGCAGATGAGCGTGAACGTCTTCCGATCCGACGGCGTCGAGGGGTCCGAGGCGTTCCTGCTGGCCCAGTGGCAGGGCTGGTGGCCGGTGTTCTACTGGGCGTGGTGGATCGCCTTCGCGCCGTTCGTGGGGCTGTTCTTGGCGCGGATCTCGCGCGGGCGGACGGTGCGGGAATTCGTGCTGGGCGCGCTGATCGTCCCGGCGCTGATGTGCTTCGTCTGGTTCTCCTGGGCGGGCGGCACGGCCATCGACCTGGAGATGAACGGCAGCGCCAACGGCGTGATCTTCGATGCTGCGAACGGCGACAAGATCTTTGCGATGACCGAGTTCATGCTGGCCCCGATCGGGGACTGGCTGGCCTGGGGCATGGCCGCGCTGATCGTCGTGCTGCTGCTGACCTTTCTGGTCACCTCTGCGGATTCGGCCGTGCTGATCGTGAACACCATCAACGCCGCAGGCGACGAGGGGCCGAAATCCCGGCCGCATGTCCTGTTCTGGGGCGTGGCGCTGGCGATGGTCGTGGCCGGGCTGCTGATCTCCGGGGGGACGACCGCGATCCAGACGGCGATGGTGATCGGTGCGCTGCCGTTTTCGGTCGTCATGGCGCTGATGGCGGTCGCCCTGCTCAAGGCGATCTACAACGACACGCGCCGCGAGAAGGCGGGCGTGCCCTCCACCCATGACAAGATCGAGGGCGTGACGGGCAACGATGCGCCCGCAGGCCTGTCGGCATCGTCCAACTGATTGACCTGACACGTCTGGACGCCGCAGTCGGGGCGTCCAGAAGCGTCAATGGTACTGGCTTGCGTCGGAATGTGGCGGATTTGGCGGGTCGAGAAGGCCGAGGTTGTTGTCATAAGCGTCTGTTGGTGCATACGATTGTGCGTCCAAGTCCAACCGTTCATCAAATGCTTTGCGTCCAGTAGCCTCGCGGTCGGTGAGCATGGATACAGTCGGTCAAACCGTTGCGAAGCAACTTTGATAAGAGGAAGCTCCGTCACGAGCCTGATCCGTACCCGGGTTCTGTTGCCTCCCGTCACGTATTGCGGCAACGTGGCTGGCCGCGCGCGTCATTCGTCGAATTCGACGCGGGTCGCTGTCCCGACGATGCAAGCCTGTTCGATGAAGGCCGTATCGACTGGCAGCTTGGACGGCACGATCGCGCAAAGCACCGATATGATGGCGAGCTGGAACGACAGCATCGCAGGCAGTTTCCAGCATCCAGTCCAAGCATGCGAACAGTCGAATGCGCATTGCCCGCGACAAAACACTGGCCTTTCCCGCGGGCGGCATCGCCTTGCCGAAAGCGGCGCCCGTTCAGCGCAACGTCAACGGACGCTGTAGCGCATGAGGTCAGGCGGCCCCGGCGGCGACGGGGGAGGGGAAGACCGGGTTGCCGGTCTCGCGCTCGATCCGCGCGGCTTCGGCCAGCAGGCGTTCGCGGACCGCGCAGGCGACCTCCCACGAGGTGTTCGGGTCGCGGCACGGGATGCTGAACCAGACCAGGATCCCGAAGATGTCCTGATCGGCGACGCTGACGCTGGAATCGTCCAGATCGCCCAGGTTCTGGCCGATCTCCAGCGTGGCGACGTGGTTCAGAACCTCTTTGAATGTCCGGCGCAGCATGTCGATATCCGCCCGCGGGTCCAGCTTCAGCTTGAGCACGCGCAGCATCGCCGGGTCCTGCAGGGTCCAGTTCGAAAACGTTTCGGACGCAAATTCCTCGACCGGGACGATCAGGCGGGTGCTGTCCCAGTTGCGCAGCTGGACGAAGGTCATGTTGATGCGTTCGACATGGCACAGCTCTCCCTTGTAGACGACCCGGTCGCCCACGCGCGCGGACTGGTTCAACGCGATCTGCAGCGAGGCCATGATGTTGCCCAGCACGTTGCGCGCGGCAAAGCCCAGCACGATGGTCAACGCCCCCGCAGATGTCAGCAGCGACAGCCCCAGATTGGCCGCCAGGTCGGCCGAGGAGAGGACGACGCCGGCCCCGATCAGGAACACCACCACCACCAGCACCCGGCGCGCGGCGTTCAGGCGGGTCGCAAGGATGCGGGCCTCGGCCTGTTCGGCGGCGGTCAGGTCCACGTCCTCTCCGGGGGCGACCAGGCCGTTCAGCAGGGCCTCGACGCTGCCGACGATGAACAGCAGCAGCGCCGTGACCACGCCCGTCGCGATGGCCAGCGTGACGAAGACGTCGATGCGGCCCGAAAAGACGAAGATGTTGCCCGTGACCCACCAGACCAGCGCGGTGACGCTGGCGATGATCAGCGGCTTGGACGATGCCGCCAGGATCCCGGTGGCGATCTGCCCGCGGGCGTGATGGCGCAACACCTTGAGCGTGCGGTGCACGATCCAGCTGAGCAGCACCGCGGCCGCGATCAGGATGGGCAGGCCGATCCATTCCCATCGCATCAGGCCGCCAAACGTCTTTTCCCGCATGCTTGGGGGCAGGGACAGTTCGAACCGCGACGGGCCGTAATCGGCATGCAGGGCAGGGACGTCGCGGACGGTTTCGGCGGGAAAGACCCACAGGGGCTGGTCGGCGCCGGCAGGCTGGACGCGGTTGAGGCGGATCTCGGCCGGGACGGGGTCCATGGGCAGGTCGCGCAGCAGCAGCGACCGACGCGGTGATCCGGCCATCGCCTCGGTGTCGCCGCCTTGGCTTTGCAAGGCGTCGGGGCGGTCTAGCAGGGTCGACCAGTCCAGGACGACCTTACGGTCGATCACGTCGTACAGCTGATGGGCCAGGCGCGGCCCAAGCTCGGCCTGCCGATCGACCGGCAGTTCGCCCAGATCCAGCAGATGCGCCGCCGCCTCCCAGTCCTCGTCCTCGGCCGCGCGCAGGAAACTGGCCATGGTGGCGCGGGGCGTCTCGCGGTTGATCCGGTCCGGCGGCGTGCCAAGGCCGGGGTTCAGGACGGACGTCTCGAACGTCGCGTCCTGCGCGGTCGCGGGACCAAGGGACATCGCGGCCAGAAACACCAGCGCAAGGGATCGCAGAAGCGGAAGCATGGGCATCGTCCATTCCGTGGAACAGGTGACCCCGAATGCCGGGGCAGGGGTGGCATCGGACAGGGCCTTCGGGAAACGACTGTCCCCGGATCGGGGCGCCCGGGCAAGGGGCACGACGATCCGGGGACGCGGTTCCGGTCCGGCAACCCCTGCCGGCGGCCGCAACAGGCGTCAGGTCTTGAGGACGACCTTGGTCCAGTCGTTCTGGTTCCAGCGGAACCCCTCATAGCCCTTGGCGGCCTCCTCCAGCGGCAGGCGGTGAGAGATCATGAAGGTCGTGTCCAGCTCTCCCTCCTGGATGCGGCGCAGGAGGTCGTGGGTATAGGCCTGCACATGGGTCTGTCCGGTGCGCAGCTGCAGCCCCTTTTGCATCAGCGCGCCAAGCGGGAACTTGTCCATGAAGCCGCCATAGACGCCGGGGACCGACACGCGGCCGCCCTTGCGCACCGCCATCAGCGCCTCGCGCAGGGCGTGACCGCTGTCCGCACCGACGCCCACGGCCTGCTTGAGGTTGTCCATCACCGTATCCAGGGCGAAGCCGTGCGCTTCCATCCCGACCGCGTCGATGACCGCGTCGGCACCAATGCCGCCGGTCATCTCCATGACCGCCTCCAGCACCGAAGTCTGCTTGAAGTCGATCACCTCGGCCCCCATCCGGCGGGCCAGAGCCAGGCGGTTGGGATAGTGGTCGATGGCGATGACGCGGGCCGCACCCATCAGCCGGGCGGCCTGGATCGCGAACAGCCCGACCGGGCCGCAACCCCAGACCACGACGGTGTCGTCGGCTTCGATGTCGGCATTGTCCGCGGCCATCCAGCCGGTGGGCAGGATGTCGGACAAAAACAGGACGTCGTCATCGTCCATGCCTTCGGGAATGACGATCGGGCCCACGTCGGAAAACGGCACGCGGACATATTCCGCCTGTCCGCCAGGATAGCCGCCGGTCAGGTGGCTGTAGCCGAACAGGCCCGCCGCCGCATGGCCGAACATGGTTTCGGTCAGGTCCTGCTTGTCGGCGGGGTTCGAGTTGTCGCAGGCCGAGAACTGCGCCCGCTGGCAGAAGAAGCACGACCCGCAGGAGATGGTGAAGGGCACCACGACCCGCTGGCCGACCTTCAGCGTGCTGCCGGGGCCGACATCGACGACCCGGCCCATGAATTCGTGGCCCAGGATGTCGCCCGCCTGCATGCCGGGGATCACCCCGTCGAACAGGTGCAGGTCGGACCCGCAGATCGCGGTCGAGGTGACTTGGATGATCGCGTCGCGGGGGTTGACGATCTGGGGGTCGGGCATCGTCTCGACGCGGACGTCGTGCTTGCCGTGCCATGTCAGTGCGCGCATGGATCAGGCCTCCTGTCTGCGGTTGAGGGGGGTGGCGATCTCGCCGGTCTCAAGGAACATCTTCAGGCGCTTCAGGTCGCGGCGCCCCTGGATCGCGGGGTCCGCCTGGAACAGTTTGGCCACGACGCGGCCAAGCGCGCCCATCGGCGGCACATAGGCGATCAGCGCGGTGACCTCGGTGCCGCGATTGCCCGGCGCATCGCAAAACAGCACCCGGCCGGTGGTCTCGATGTCCGAGCCGTCGATCGAGGCCCATGCGATGACGTCGCCGGGGCGATCCTCTGTGATGCGGGTGCGCAGGGTGATGTCGCTGCCCGGGCCGCGCAGGGTCCAGCGGGTGACGTCGCCCTCGGTCGAGACGGCGTGGACGTTCTCCATCACGCCGGCCAGGTTCCCGAACTGGCGCCAGAAGGCATAGAT
>NZ_VDDC01000046.1:0-25682 GCF_006239215.1 Paracoccus haeundaensis | reverse complement strand
CGCATCGAAGACCTCATGCCCTGGCGGCACGCACAGCCGTCAAGCCTCACCGCATAGGGCCGCGACGTCGCGCTTACGATCGGCTTGGTGCGCTTTTCGGTGTTCTTCAACGCGACCAGGAAGCGACTTGTGCGCTCGATCATGGTGGTGACATTGGCCGGCCCGTACTTCTGCCGGAACAGCACCAGGTCAGCCTCCCAGTGACCGAACTGCTTGCGATGCGCGATGATGTCCGGGCGGAACAAGATGCTGAGTTCAGGCGCAAATCTCGGTGGCGGGCGCTTGCGAAGCCGGTAGCCCCGACGGCGCCGGCGGCCAGAGGGCAGGTGGCGCCACAGCTCACCTCGACGACCGTCCTCGGAATAGATGTGCTGATAGATCGTCTCTTGGCAGACCCGGCGCGGGGCACTCTCATATCGCATCCGGCCGGCAATCTGCTCGGGGGTCCAGCCGGACCTCAGGCAGCGCTCGACTTGGTCACGGAGCCCGGGATCACGCACCAGCTTGCGCTGCCGGGTCCGTCGTCCATCCGAATAGCTTTGCGCTACGACGCACCAATAGCCGCTGAGCTTCGGGATCTCGCCGTCATGGAAGTGATTGCGCCGCAGCTCGCGGAAGATCGTCGAGCGGTGCCGGCCAAGCCTGCGCGCCATCTCGTCAGGGCTCAGCTTCATCTGCCGCCAGCGCTCGATCTTGCGGCGCTCGGAAAGGGAAAGGTGAGAGAACCGAACCTTCATTCTATGATCCTTTCATGGCTCAACCCATTGTTGAGCACAGAAAGTCGCATTTCAGGATAGCGCGTGCCCTAGACGAACAGCTCTCCGGGATAATCCGAGTTATGCATCGGGAACCGTTTGGCGCAGCTGCAGATTGGCATCGTTCATCACAGCGCCGACCTTTGCCATGCAGTACGTCATCTACGATCCACACCGCCGCGGCTTCTGGAAAAGTCCCACGAAGGTAGTGCCGACCCCGGACAAGGCAAAGGTATGGGGTCAGCTTTCAGCCGCTATCGCACAGGCATCAATTGCCAATCGCAGCCGCAATGTGCCGGATCACCAAGTGCCGAGCCTACACCATTGCGATCTGCCAAACTTCGTGGTTCGCGGGTATGACGACTATTGGATGTGTATGGAGACCCATAGTGCGCCTCCACATCACTTTCTGAGCTGAGGCTAGCGCAATGCCTCCCCCCTACCCTTCCCATCACACATGACTAATTCTACTGGATTTCAGATAATTCCCATCTGAGCGGCCCGTGCGACTGCACTGACGGAATTTGGTGCCCGGAGTTTGACTTGCGCCGTAGATAGTCGCTGTCTCAATGCCGACCGGCTGATGTTCAACGTCTCAGCGGCGTCATCTTGGTTGGCACCACCCTTGATCGAGGCCAAAGCGTCGATCTCGCCTTGGGTCAGCCCGATAGTTTTCCAATAGCTTGTGAAAAGGTTTGCCCACGCCTTCACGCGGCCCATGAGCAGTTCCATTTCTGCGTCAGTCAGCTCTCGGTCATTTCGGGCGATGGATAGGAATGACCGTTTGCCTTTCACCACTTCGACAAATGTAGCTCCGTAGACAAGACCATGGGTGGCTGCGTCAGCCATCACGCCTCGTAGATCGGGAAGGCTGGACTCCGACCAGCGGATCATTCCTGTGCGGGCCATGGTCCAAACGGTCATGGGATCGCCGAAAAAGTAGTTCTCCTGTTCGTACTTTTTTGTCCAGGCATCAGGATAGCGGTTGAGGCAGAAATCAGGTTTTCCAAATTTCAGGCCAAGGCCGAGGATGAAACCTCCGTTGCCGATCCGTTCGAGGACAGCAAGTTCATCTTCATGATTCGGGATCACGAGTTCAATCATTTCAAGCCTGTCAAGAAAAAAATGCGTTTTGCACTAATCAACTGACCAAAAGGACATGTTGGTGTCAATGGTTAATTTCCCGCCGTAAGTGATGCTCAAGCAAATCGGCGAAATGCCATGGGAGGGACAGATGACCGACTTAACCGCCAAGGTGCGCCCGAGGGGCGTGGTTATCTCCGCCGAGGCAAACTTCACCGTCGATATGGCCCAAAACCTGCTGTCGATGTTTGACCATATGCAGGAAGGCCAAGAGATCACCGTGAAGTTTTCGAACAAGGGCGTGTGGGCCGTCACACCCGAAGGCATCCGCCTATTCATCGGCTCAACGGAAGTTTTCGAGGTAGGTACCAATGGTCAAGATGCAGCCAAGCCGCATGTTCAGTGACGCATCACGCGACGGCTATCAGGTCGAGGTTATCCGTTGCCCGGAGGACCTGGACAGGTGGCACCTGGTCAACGAATACCTGAAGCTGCGTAAGCAGATTTTCGTAGATCGTTTGGAATGGCCGCTGTTCCATGCTGAAGATCTTGAGTTCGAACAGTATGACTCCTTCAATACGATCTATGTTGTTGCAACGTTGAACGGCCTTGTAGTCGGAGGGGCACGGCTTCGCCGTACTGACCAGATTAGCGGGACCGGACAAATCCAATATAGCTATATGATCCGCGACGCCTGCTTGGGCGTGCTGCCCGGTTTGCCGCAGGAGCTGTGCCACGCGATCCCGCCGATGAATGAGAAAGTCTGGGAGATTACCCGCATGGTAGTCACCGGGTCGCGCGATGTGTCTCGGATGATCCTTGCCAAGATCAACACGTTCTTGGGTGAGGAAGGAGCTGACACTGTTCTGTTCCTCGGATCGCCAGCGTTCCAGCGCATGGCAAACTCTCTGTCGTGGCCGGTCAAGCAGCTTGGACCTGTCGCCAGCAACTCCGAAGGATCGTTCCAGGTCTTCGAGTGTCCTGTGCGTGAACTGGGCTAAAACCATTCAACAATGTTTAACAAACAATTTATTTATGTTGAGGTTTGTTGAAATGTTGTGTATGAAGGTGGTGATCTAGTTAAATCCAACTAGTGCGGGCAACCCAACATAGTGCATCAAGGCACCTGTCAGTGAGCAGGAGCCCCCAATGAGTCTAGCCATACCGCCAGTGATAATCAGCGAGGACGTTGCGCAGGTCGTAAACGAGGGCGGATCGGTAATCATAATTTGCCAAGAGAGCGTTTCCAAAAAAGGAACGTCTGCAGTCGGCAAATGGATTTACGAGGTCGTTTCGGCCGATAAAAAATCCAAACGGTTATTGGTCTACAAAGTCAGAAACAAACCAGAAACATCGCTCACCGTGTCGGGCGTTGCTTCAAAACTTATGCTCTGGGGCTTCCCCGGATTGATAATGCCCTTCGAAAAAGGACAGTGTTTTGAAATATTTAAAGACGGCCGTTATTTGGTCGATTGGAGGTCTGACTCTTAACGCGACTGCATGTCTCGGACAGGGTTTGGTCCTTGTTCCAGGTTCTGACGGAGCCTTCGAATTTAGAGAACAAAGCAACGGCTTTGCCCGCCATTACGGATCAGGTGGGCAGCCGATAATCCCAGAAGCCGAACGTCAGGCTTCTGTTCCCGAAAATTCCATGTCCTTTCTAGCAGAGCCGGACAATGGTTTCATGGCACCACGCGCTGCCTCGGGAAGCCCTGAAGTACTCGATGCAATTCATCAGACAGCATTGCGCTATGGAGGCCATGGTGCCCTGCGCAAAGCTGGAATGTCGGTCACGGACTGGCGCGACTTCTACAGAGCTAACATCGAAATCGAGAGTGCGTACAACCCTCGCGCTCTAAGCCATGTCGGTGCGATCGGCCTCGGCCAACTCATGCCCGCGACCGCCGCCACACTCGGCGTAAACCCACATGACATGCACCAGAACCTCGATGGTTCTGCCCGTTACCTGCTTCTTCTTCTCGACCGCTTCGGATCGAAGGAGCTGGCACTGGCTGGCTATAATGCTGGCCCGGAAGCCGTTTCGCGTCATGGAGGCATCCCGCCCTACCGCGAAACGCAAGGCCATGTCCGCAAGGTTATGGCCGTTTACCAACGTCTCAAAGGAGAACAACTGTGACGCAAATCTTTAACCGGGTGGGCGGTCCTGCTTCCCGTAATTGGGTGCTGTTGGCCGCACTCGCTGTCATGGTTCTGATGATCGCAGAACCGGCGATGGCACAGGATATTAACCTCGATCCCATTCAAAACTTTCTGCAAGGACTGGTGGATGCGCTGACCGGTCCCTTGGGGATGATCATCGCTACGCTCGCGCTCATCGGCGTGTTCATCACATGGTTCTTCGGCATCATCGACTTCCGCCAAGCCATGTGGGTTGTCATCGCTATCGCAGGTATTGGCGGCGCGACGACGATGGTCGAGGCGCTGTGGGCTTGATGTCATGACAGAGCAGGATGTCGTTTTTAAAGGTCTGCTTCGCGCGCCAAAGTTTCTCGGCTTGCCCGTAATTTACGGGATGGTGTGGGTCTTTTCCGGCGTCCTGCTTTTCATCTGGATCAAATCTTTCTGGGTGCTGGCTTGGGCGGCAGCTACCTACCCGGCCCTTTATGCCGCGGCCCAGTGGGACCCAAACTTTTTGGACGTAATCATGACCGTCCTTCAGAAAACGCGACCATCGCGGAATAAAAACCTTTGGAATGGAAACAGCTATGAGGCGTAAGGAATTGAGTGGTGAGGGCGCAGCAAGCCTGATTTCATCAGTTGCCTTCCGCGAAGAGCAATTCGAAGATTATTTGCCCTTTGTCAGCCTTGTCGATGACGAAACCATCCTGACACGCGGCGGCGAATACATGCAGTGCATTCGCGTCAATGGCCTCAACAGCATGACAGCAAACGATGAGGCGCTTATCCGTTTGAAAAAACGGATCGCCACTATCATTGCGCAAACCGAAGGTCGGTTTAGCTTCTATATCCACAAGATCAGCAAGCGGCTTTCGCCGGAAATATCACCTGTTCGCGGTGATGGGTTCGCCGCCGAAGTCGATAGGCGTTGGCAGTCGGCTCTTTCGTCCTACGGCCTTCGCGACAAGACACTGACCATTACAGTCTTGCGTCGGCCCGCTGCTAGTCGCTCAGTATCTGCCTTTGAGAAAGTGCGGGCGCGATTTGCCAAAGACAAGGTTGAGGATCAGAAGCAACTTCGCGAGCGGCGGCTTGCCAGCCTGCGTGAAGTCGTCTCGATCCTCCTGTCTGCTACAGAAGGCATGTCCGGTCGTGCGTTGACCGCATCCTCCGGCGAGCTGCTAGGCTTCCTCGAAGCTATCGGCTCTGGCACGGAGGTTCCGACCTATCCTCTTTCGGAGATTGGTATTCTTGCCCGGAGCGTAGCCAACTTTCGCCCGACATTCGCGAGCAACCGGATCACCTTGTCGGGCGGAAATACCGGTCGCAAGAGCGGTCTGATCTTCACGATCAAAAATTATCCTAATCAAACCGAACACGGCATGTTCGACAGCCTGAACCTGCCCCATGACATGGTCATCACCCACAGCTTCACGCCTATTCCAAACGATGTAATGGAAGAGCGTATTCGTCGCGCTCAAAAGATGATGGCGTCGATGAATGATGCAGGGGTGTCGGATCGCGAACTACTGGCCTCTGCGGCTGATGGGCTGGTGACAGGCAAACTGGTGTTTGGTGGGCATCACATGACAGCTGCGATCTACAGCAGCAATGAGCGTGAGCTTGCAGAGGCAGCGGCAGATATTCAGCAGGTCGCCCAGGAAGCCGGCGTCAAGGTCATCACCGAAGCCTTTGCATCACGGGCACATTACTTCGCACAATTTCCTGGCAACGCCGCTTTCCGGTCCCGGATCGGCACCATCACAAATCGAAACTTTGCGGGTTTGGCATCACTGCATCGGACACCTCTCGGAAAAAATGGAGACGAGGTTCCGTGGAAAGACCCGATCACCGTATTTCCGACCCCCGAAGGAAGCGGGTACCAGTTTAGCTTTCATCGCAAACTGTCGCGCGGCAACGTGGATGCGGAACCCCCCGCAGGCCACACTCTAATCCTCGGTCCGTCCGGCGGCGGAAAATCCGTGCTTATTGCGTTCCTCATTGCACAAGCGCAGCGCATGAACGCACGGGTGTTTGCCTTCGATTATCGGCGCGGGCTTGAAGTTCCTCTTCGTGCGCTTGGGGCTGAGTATAGCGAAATCACAGCCAACCGCCCAACAGGGCTAAACCCGCTGTGGTCCGAAACTGATCCAGAGGGCCAGCAGTGGCTTTCGGAATGGATAACGGCGCTGATCGAACGGGCCGAGCGTCCTTTGACGGCGCAACAGTCTCAGTTTCTTCAAGATGCTATTCGTAGAAATGCGGAAGCACCGCAAGGGCTGCGCCATTGGTCACAATTTGCGAGCCTTTTCGCCCCCCTCGATGATGACGGTGATCTGGAAAGCCGCATACGCGAGTGGGCTCCTTCTGGCCGTTATGGTTGGATCTTCGGCGGAAACCGCGAAGACACTTTCTCCCTGAACGGCGACCTAGTTGGCTTCGATCTGACAAGCGTCTTAGACAACGGAAATGACAAAGAGCGCGCAGCGGTTCTTGGCTATATTTTCCGACGCCTAGAGCGTGCCATGCAAGATCGCCGCCCCACAATCATTGTTGTGGATGAAGCATGGCGGGCACTCGACACAGACTACTTTGCGGACAAGCTGCAAGGTTGGCTAGTCACGCTGCGCAAGCTCAATTGTGTTGTCCTACTCGTGACACAGTTCGCCACCCAAATTGCCAACTCAAAGGCGGGCGCGTCCATTTTGCAGGGCGTCCAAACGCAAATTCTTCTGCCGAACGATGACGCATCGGCACAGGACTTTGCGGCCCTCAATCTAAACGCAAAAGAGCTGACCATCATGCTTGAAACCCCTCCGGGCAAGCGCGTGGCCTTGGTTCGAGACGATCAAGGGTCTGTTCTACTGGATACGGACCTCACGGACCTGGGCCAACTCCTCATGTCGATCGGCAACAGCACCGCAGGCCGCGCAGCACTGGCCGCACCTGATTATGATCCTGAATTCTGGAGAGCCCTGAAATGAAGCGTGTGATTTTCGCCCTTACTTTGTCCGGCCTACTATCGGCCTGCGCTGGTGAAACGCGTCCAGTTTCATCGGAATGCTTCTCATCCTCCGGCCGTCCGACCTGCAACTTTACGCCGCTGCCTGAGCTGCACGCAAAGGGTGGAGTCAGTGTCTAGTCGGCTCCGTAAAGTCATGCTGGCAACGGCAATATCGTGCACAAGCACGATCGCCGTGGGTCAAGGCGTTCCCGTAATTGACGTCAACCAGCTACAGCAGAACCTCCTAATCCTGACGGAGCAGTTTGCTGACCTCGAACGCCAGCGCAATAAACAAGGGCGGCTTGAGGAAATTGAACAGCTGCATGAAGAACAGCTTGCCGCGCTTGATGCCATCATTGGCAGCACTCGTCCGACAGGCAGTTCAGAAGACATGATTGCTGATCTGGAAGAAGGGGAAACTCCTTCCTCAGCAGCGCCCAATCTTTATTCCGCCGAGGATGCCAATACAGCCACACCGGAACTTTTTGGTGATGCTCAGGTGACTGTAGAGCAAGTCATCATCCGGGCTGCCCAAGCCACCTACAGTCGTCCCGGTGTGGCTAAAGCAGGTCTGTCGCCGGTCCAATGGCGCGCACTGCTGCAAGCCATGATCTGGCAGGAAAGCCGGTTCAACCCTCACGCTGAGTCACCTGTCGGGGCCTATGGCCTCACGCAGATTATGCCGCTTACTGCAGTCGATCTAGGGATTGGTGAAACCTATCGCGGTGATCCTTACGTGCAGGCGGAAGGTGGCGCACGTTATCTATCAACCCAGCTTGATACGTTTGATGGCGACATTGTTCTGGCACTGGCAGCATACAATTCAGGCCCTGGAAATGTTCGGCGTCACAACGGCGTCCCGCCATTCAACGAGACGCGGCACTACGTCCAGGTCATCCCGGCCAAGTATAACGAGTATCTGGCGCAAATCGGCGGTGTTGATGCTCTTGGCACGATCGAGCCTGTTCTAGCGGCTGGCGCGCACACTGCCATGATGAGCGATGGCGCAATGCTCTATGGCGACAATGCTTATGAAATGGTGCGTCAGTCAGCCGTACGCGTCCGCGCCATAATAGAGCGGATTGAGGCTACAGACACACCGCATGAGGCGATGGCCCTCAATGCATACATGCGCGCTGAAACCGCGCGCGTCATGGTTCTGCTGACCCGTCTGCGGGCAGCGAACTCACAACCTATTAGTGCTGAAGCAATGCAGTTCGCAGCCGAACAGGCTTCAGAGCGCCGTTTCCTAAGATTTGGAGAATGACCATGCGTGACCTCAGAAAGTTCGCTCGTCCAAAAGCTTTTGCTATTGCTGTCGTGGCTGCAACGGTTCTGCCCTACGCACACTCGAATGCAGCCTACGCGCAAGGCGTTCCGACGGTAGATACTCAGAATATCGCTCAGTCCATCCGGCAACTTCAAAACATGCTTGAAGATGCCGGACTGCAAAACGCGCAGCTCGACCAGCTTCTTTCTCAAGTGACCCTTCTTCAAGGGCACCTAGAGACCGCCAACAATCTCTATGCCTCCCTGACTGGCGCCCGCGACATTGTCGGGCTGACCATGGACGGCGATCTGAATGACCTGCTGGAAGGAAACATGAGCGGCGTCCTCGGGACGATCCTGGCCGGAATGAACGGTGATTGGAGCGGGCTGACTGGCCCGCGATCGGTGAACATGCGGACCACTATGACCGCAGCCCTGGAAAGCGCAGGGTTTGGAGAGGGCACCGTTGAGGAACTGGCAGGATCAAGTGTGCCAGGCGCTCGGCGTGTCGCATCCGCGGCAACCGGAGGAGCTGTCGTCGCCGCAGCGGGCGAAAGCGCCCATGCAAACACCGCACAAAGCCTCGGCCGCGTAGGTGCACTGGTCGATATGATTGGCGAGACAGAGGATCTAAAGGCGTCGATTGACCTTAACACGCGCGTAAATGCGGAAGTCGTCATTGCGCTGTCGCAGCTCATCGAACTTGAAGCTGTAACCGCAGTAAATTCGGGCATGGCAGGGATGATGGATGCTGCCACGATGGCCGAAGAGCGCGCGTTCCTCACGTTCGGGAACATCGAATAATGGCACGTGAAAAAAAGGAAATTATCGAAGAAGAGCTGATTTTCGGTGCGCGCAAGCGCGAAACTTTCTGGCGCAAGCTGGCCCTCACGGGTTGGGGCTTTGGCATCATAGGGTGCTTGTCTGCTGCCGCAGTCGCAGTCTTTACCGAGCGACCTGCACCCGCCCTCGTGCCATTTGACCCTGCAACTGGAATGGCGCTGCCAATGGCAAGCGTGGGAACCATCAGCCTGAATGAACAGCAGGCAGTCGTGCAATCTCTTGTTTTCGCCTATGTGCGCGACCGGGAAACCTACAATCGGATCGATAACGATCAGCGCGTTCAGACGCTCCTCAATCGCTCTGAAGGTAATGCACGCGGCTCCCTAGTCGAACAGTGGACAGCGGATAATCCAGATTTCCCCCCGACGCTCTACGGTGAGAACTCCCGTATGGATGTGGAGGTTATCAGCGTCACCCCTCTCAGCAATGACAGGGCAACGGCCCGGATTGTGAAGCGGCTCGTGACGCCCAACGGCACGACCGAAGGGACATTCACTGTGTCGCTTGTCTTCAACTTCCAGCCTCAAGAACAGCGCACTCTCGAAGCCCTGTGGCAAAACCCATTCGGTTTTTCGGTGCGGGAATACGTGGTCTCGTCGGAAAGGTTCACGGAATGAAAAAAACTAGCTTCCTCGCCGCACTCTGCCTCGCCGGTTTTTCGACTGTGGCTCAAGCCGAGGTTACCCCCCGCGCGGGCGCACATGATAGTCGGGTGCGCTTAGCTCAGTATGTCGATGGGCAGGTTTACCGGATCAATACAACGATCATGAAAGTCACCTCAATCGAGTTTGGCTCGGGCGAGGAAATCATATCAATCGCTGCGGGTGATACCGAAGGATTCCAGTTCGACGCGGTTCCTGGCGGCCATGCAATGCTCGTCAAACCCATGATGTCGGGCGTCACCACGAACATCATCGTCTATACCAATCAGCGGGCATACTACTTTGCGGTCACAGAAACCAATTCTGCGACGCACTATGTTGTTCGGTTCGATGGCCCACGCACTCGCTCTGCGCCTCCTGCCAACAAGCAAGTTGTCGCAACTGCCCCGTACGACACATACGGCGCGAACCGGCTGACTGAAATCACGCCCCGCGAAGTATTCGATGATGGGACGTTCACGTATTTCCGTTTCGCGCGGAATGCCTCGCTGCCCGCAATCTTCCGCGTTTCGGGCGGTCGGGAGCGCACTGTGAACAGCCAAACTTTGGACGATGGCACAATCAGGGTTTCGGGTGTCTCGCAGTATTGGGTGCTGCGGGCCGGGGAAACCGAAAACACGATTGCGAGGCTTGGAGGCAGCAAATGACTGACGACACGAGCAACGCAAAAGTCGATCAACAGCAAGGCGCGCAAGGCACTGAGGGCGATCCCGAAGAACAGCTCAATGAGCGCCTTCAGGCGCTTGAGGCTGAGAGTCAGGGTGCAAAAAAAACTGAGAGCAAACGGTCACCTGCGATCTTGGTCACGGGACTGATTGCGATCTGCGGGCTAGGCTTGGCTGCTTATACAGTTTCACAGTCTTCAACGGATGGTTCCAGCCTTCGCACAGGACAGTCTGACCCTTTCCAGAATATTGGTACAAGCGCCTACGGCCATCTGCGGGTAGCCCAAGGCGCTGAACCAGACCTGCAGCCGGAGCCGGAGGAGCCGCAGCAGCCAGAACCTGATCCTCGCTATGAAGAAATGCAGCAACAACTTGCAGCGTTGCGGGCTGAGATTGCGGCGCGGGATGCAGCCAGCGAAACAGATAATGCCGAAGTCGTCACGGAAACCCCTGTGGATGATGACCGGCTATCGAAGCTTGCAGAGGAACTTGAAGCACTGCGTCTTCGCGATGCGGAACGTGACTCGGAAGCGGCGCGGATCGCGCAGGACCATGCGCGTGAAATGCAACGACTGCAAAGCGAGCTGGATCTTGCCCGGCTGTCTGGTGGGGGTGACAATTACGACCAGTCCGGCAATGCCGCGCTAGATGATCGTGCCCGACAAGCCGAAGAAGCACGACGCCTAGCCCAAGAGCAACAGGAACGTCGCCGTTCTTCGGGTATGCTTGCCTTTGGGGGAAGCGGTGGAGGCGGTGGCGAAGCCTCCGGTGCTGCTGAACAGCGTGAAGCGCGGCTGTCAGATAACGAGGCGTTCGTGCGCGATGCAGGAAGGCCGGCGCAGGTCGAGCGGGCTTCCGTAATAGTGAACCCCGCAAACACTGTAACGCAAGGAACGATGATCCAAGCTATTTTGGAAACTGCGATTAATTCGGAGCTTCCCGGTGCGATTAGGGGGGTCGTAAGCGAGGATGTGCATTCCTATGACGGGACGCGCATTTTGATCCCTCGGGGATCGCAAGTGATCGGACGATACTCTGAAGGCGTGGAATTGGGCCAGCGCCGCGCGCTGGTGGCATGGGAACGCATCATCATGCCGGACAATCAGTCCGTCACAATTTCAGCCTATGGTGGCGATGAAATAGGACAGTCCGGGCTTACGGGACGGGTTAACAATCATTTCGGTCAGCGTTTTGGTTCGGCGGCTCTCGTTAGCTTCCTGACGATCCTTCCGGCACTCGCGACGGAAAACACGGATGATGACCGCGCAAATGACATGGCGGATAGCGTAGGGCAGAACCTAACCAACGCAACAACCTCCGTGCTGAGTGAGTCCCTACGCATCAAGCCAACTATCCGTGTCGCCCAAGGCGCCCGTGTGACGATCATGGTTGACCGTGATCTGGAGATTTTCTGATGCAAGATGACAGCTACTTTAATCAGGCGATGGCCGCGCTAGGCGATGTAGTCACGCGCGATGACCTTGTGGAGCTGTGCATCAACTCTGATGGAACAGTTTGGGCAGAAACTCGTGGTGACCACTTCATGCGGAAGTGTGAGGCGCATCTGTCAAGAAATGTGCTGGCTGACTTAGCCGCTAGTATCGTCGGCCAGGCCCAAGCGACCATCAGCAAAGCCAAACCCCTTATCTCGGCTTCTATTGAGTATCTCGGCCGTCCGATCAGGGTCCAGGTCGTCGCACCACCTGCGGCACTCTCAGGCCATGCTATCGCAATGCGCTTCTTCTCGTCCCTGCCCCTCGATGAGGTCAAACTAGACTATCTCTATGGAGAACAGCGATCATTGGATGAGGAGCGCGCTGCACGAAACCTGCAGCTCAAAGAAATCGCAGAAAAGGGCACCCTCGATGAAGCCCTAGAGTTCTGTGTCGGTGAAAAGCTGAACATGGTCCTGTCAGGCGGAACCTCGACGGGCAAGACTGTAGCCCTTCGCAAAATCATGACCTTCATTCCTCCAACTGAACGGGTCATCACTATTGAGGACGCCGCTGAGTTGCTGCCTAGCCAACCTAATACAGTGTCCTTGATTGCCGACAGGAACAGCGACGTGCGATCGCCTGACGCGCTTCTGATTTCTTCGCTCCGAATGCGGCCTGACAGAGTGATCGTTGGCGAAGTGCGCGGCAAGGAAGCGATGACATTCCTTGAAGCTATCAACACAGGGCATGGCGGCTCAGCGACTACCGTTCATGCCGAAACGCCAACCTTGGCCTTAGATGCCCTTGCCATGAAAGCGGGCCGATCAGATGTGCCCATGAGCTATTCGGAAATTCGTGAATACATCACCCGATCTATCGACGTCATCATTCAGACAGGTCGGAAAGACGGAAAGCGCGGCATTGCCGAGTTTTACCTTCCGACAGCGAAGGGAACAGCGGGATGATGAAGTCTATTGTTCTCGCTGCTATCGCAGTTGCCGCTACTGCCGCTACTGCCCACGCAGACAAGGTGACGGAAGATCAGGAACGTAAGTTTCTGCGCTTCGACACGCAGAGCGCAGGAAATCCAGAAATTTCAGAACGCGGCTGCTCAATCCCACCACGTCCTGTTCTTCCAAACCCAAGAAACGCGCCAGTCAATGCCAACCCGGATCAAGCGAATTCTGTCCTGCTATCAGTCTACAGGCGCCAGAACGCAGAGCGGATTGTGTCTGAGCAAGCCTGCTCGTGCGACATGTATTTCTCGGATTGGGACAGCGCGCTCGATGAAATGATGGCCATTTTTGAGGGGCTACACTTCGATGAGTGGGCAAGCGTTCGGCTTGAAAACAGCAGGGCCACGAATGCCCTATCCTCCGAAGTGCGGACAATCTGCAAAGAAAGTGGTGTCCTATAATGCCTATAGTTTCGGAACTGGTGGAAATTGGACAGCAGCAACTCAGTGACGCCGCGCAATCGCAGTTTGGCCTTACCGCCGCAGCTATCGGTGACACACTCCAAGTAGCAGCATCGCTGGCTATCATCCTCGTATTTATCAATGCGCTCCTGCAAATTCGGCCACAGCCTGTCGGAGATCTGTTGATACTGGTCGTAAAGTTGCTTTTAATTTTCCAGTTCGCGACAGTGTGGAGCCAATTCAATGCCATAGCCAGTGCGGTCATAAACGGCATGGATTCAATTGCAGGCGCCATGCTGTCAGGCAGCTCTAATCCGAACATGGGTCTTGCAGCCTCATTCGATGATATGCTGGACCGCCTCGCAACCAGCGCCAATACGACAATGGACAACCTCAGTTACATGAGCCGTGCCGTAATGAGCGGCATTTTCTTCATCCTACATTCCCTCACGGCGGCAGTGGCGGGACTGATCTTGATTTTCGCCCTAGTCATGATCACGATCCATCTTGGCCTCGCGCCCATTTTTATTGGTCTTTCAGTCTTCAAAGCGACGTCCGACTTCTTTTTTCAGTGGCTTCGCTCGACTCTAAGTTACGTTCTTTATCCTATCGTCATCGCCGCTGTGCTGGGTTCAATGATCAGGCTTACGCAAGGTGTTGTTGATAACCTTGATCCAACAAACATCGAATCCATCGCTGGCTTGGTCCCGTTTCTGACGATCCTCTTTATGATGATTTTCACCATTGTCCTGATACCGATGATTGTGAGCGGCCTAAGCGGGATGGTTGCGGCCGTTGGTCCTTTAGCGGCGGCTGCGGTTACTGCTGGCGTGTATCGCAACCTGTCCGGGTCGATGGCAGGCCCTGCAGCTCTGTCGAGATCGTTCCGCGGTGCCGGTAGCGGCGGCAATGCAGGGTCATCACCTCCCGCACCTGGGCCCGGACCGGGTACGGGGGCAAGCCCCGCCTCCCCGCATCAGGCACAGCCAAGCGTGCAGCGACAACTTAACATGCCAAATAGGTTCCGGGACCGTTCCTGATCCCATAACAGAAAAGCCCGCCTTAACGGCGGGCTTTTTTTGTTCGGGTAGGTACTTGATACGTCAAACCTCAACCTGAGATATTACGTCCATATCAGTGAATTTGTCTCGCAGATCGTCCAGCATTGACCGCCCCTTCTTCAACGTGCGGTCAACGACCGCGCGGGCTTCTGGAGTGTCGGGCACGTCCTTTAAGGCCAAATCTAATTGTGCAGTTGCCACCGCTTTTCGTTGTGGCCTCCGTGTCGAGCGAACAGCGGAAACGGAAGTGTCAGCTGAAGGCGCTTTTCGAGCCAACCTGCGTGATGATCTGGGCCTATCATCCGGAGCCGGATCGTTTTGCTCTACGATCTGAGGCGCTGCAATTTCGACGTCCTGAACGATCGTTCTGTCAGCGGTTTCAACGCTGGCATCCTTCCCGACCGCAACAGGCTCAACGATTTCAGGTGACGCCTCGGCATCCACCTTCTCCGGGGGTGGCAACAAGCGTACCCTAGCTTTTTCTGCCGCGCGGGCGGCGTCCGCTTCCATCAAGCCAATGTCGGGGAAAACGTACTTATCCATAGCAGGGTTATGCGGAGGCATCGGCATAGGACCGGTTTGAGCCTCGAACATGGGCTTCAACTTTGCATCACTGAAGTATTTGATACGCTTTGCCCGGATCGGCATGTCGGCATCAACAATGATAATCACGTCATCCTTGGGCAGCCGGCGCGCTTCATCCTCTGACAACAAAGGCCGTTCTTCTGTTCGTTCGCTGACATTGACGCCATTGAAAGCACCTTGACCAATAGTCCGACTCTTGCTGACGACCCGCCGCGTCGTCATGCCTGTGGCACGAGACAGGTCAGACACCGTTTTTTCCTCAGAAGGCGTCAGATATAATTTTATCCCTGCGCCACCTTGGAGCGACAGGCGGACATTCTGCCCATAGATCTCGTCCAGCGCTGGAACCGTCTGCGTAACAATTGCCAAGTTGCCGCCGTATGACCGCAGAGTTTTGATCGACTCAGCTACGATCGGCATTTTTCCAAGTTTGTCGAACTCATCCAGCATGATTAGGACCGGCCAGGGTTCGTCCGGACCTGGCTCGCCAGCCCCCTGCAATGAAGAAATGAGATCGGAAAAAAACAATCTGATCAGCGGTGCGATTGCAGCAACGTCATCTGGCGGCACAACCAGATAAACAGTCTGAGGTTTTTTGCGGAAGGTCACAAACTCAAAATCACTATCATCAGTCAGAGCGCAAATGCGCGGGTTTGCCCACGTTCCAAGGCCCGAGCTGCTGAGAACTGAGAGGTATGCCGACAGGGTGCGTTCGGTGATATTCGCGAGCTTGTTGAACATCATCTTAGTGGCAGGATCTTCCGCTATTCGGGCATAGTAAGCGTACTGCGTCTTTGTCTCCCCGCCTTGAACCGCATAGCGGTAAATCTCCCCCAACGTGACGCGGGTTTTCTCATAAGCCAGCATCCCGCAAGCGACAAAAATATCCGTCGCGCCCGGTAGAAACTCCTCTGCCCCCTGCCCGGCTTGCAGGAACAGCTTGGCGATCTTTTGAAGCTCCATCATGCGCTGCGCAGGGTTCTTCATCTTGCCGACGCGTTTGAGGGGGTTGTATCGGTGCGACGGCGACTCCCAATCGGTCGGTGCAAAGCGATAGACCGTATCGCCCCGCGCTTTCCGGTGGCGTGACGTTAGCTCGAAGTTTTCGCCTTTCACGTCCAGCACTACGCTGCTGCCTGCATAGGTTAGGCAGTTGGGAATAACGAAGCCCACGCCCTTACCACGTCCCGTAGGCGCAACGATTAGGGCATGTGGATGCTCGGCAGATACAATAAAGGGTTGGTTTGAGCCTGGGTCACCCGTCTTTCCCAAAACAAAGCCTTTGGCGGGATTGGTTAAGAAGCGTTTGCGCTTCATCTGCCGTTTCGTCTGCCAGCTCGTCTTCCCAAAGCGTGTAAGGTCTTCTGTCGTCACCTTAGCAGCCAGCATGAAGCCCGCCAGGGTGGTTGCAATGACCACAAAGTTTATTAGGACATAGCCGCGTGGATCACGCGCTTGGATGTCACTGTACTGCGTAGCGATAAAAAAGAGATCGAGTTCGGCCAAGTCGTAGCGGTACTGGGCGAGACCCGACGCCAGCACGTAGCCAATCAGAAAAGCGAAGAAACCAATAAGGAGAACCCCTACTAGTTGGCGCAGCCTGCCTTCAAGTCTGGTCATGGGATTACTCCTTATCCAAAATCGTGACCGTCTTGCTCATGACCACGCCGCTCATGACGGAGGGCTTGCTCATGCTTGACGGCCGCAACATTGTGTTGAGCGATTGCGTGGGAGTGATCACGGCTGCTACCGATATTCTGGTCAGCCTTCAGGTAAGCGATGGCAAAGTCATGCCGCTGAGCCGTGCCCATTCCTGGAATGTCGGGCGCTCTTCCGTTCTGCATGTCACGAACTGCATCCTGCCCGAGCGCACGTTCGACTGCATCGACAAGCCGGCGCGACTCGTCAAAAGTCATGTTGCCACCTCTCGCCGCAAGTTGCTTGGCTTCATCGAGTGCAGCGGCTTTATCGCGCTCCTGACTCTGTGCTGCACGTTCCTCTTGCTCTCGCACACGATCCATCTGGATAGCTGTGAACGCTCGCTGAATATCCTCGTCAGGCATCCTGCGTTCTGTCGCAGGCACATAGCCTTCGGGACCGCGCGCGTCATTTGCGTTCCGGTCCCATGCCTCGGAGGCAAGCTCCGCATGATCCCGCGACCTGTCAGCAAAATCAGTGAACGCGTCGCTGGCTGCTGCGACCTCGTTCTGCCCCTGCTGTCTCGCTTGGCTGTCTTCTGAATAAGGCCAGTTGAAATCAGTCCGTTCGAACTGCTGGACAAGGCGTCTAAAGTCCTGACGCTCGCCAGTCGAATGCACATCGACTGCCTCAGTGCGGTCAATGCTCTGATCGCGTAGCGCGTCTTCAACCCTGTCATAAATATCGCTGACATGATCACGAGCCTTCTCCAGCCCCTCACTGGTCGCGAGGTCATAGCCGTTCTTGTCAGCGACGGCATGCAAGTCTCGTTCAACCCACCGGCTTTCCAGCGCCGCCGTGGTGGCAGTCATTTCAATGCGCGCTGAAACCTCCCGCGGGTCAATGCCACTACCTTCCAGGGCAGCTTCCAGCCTGTCCGGCGCCAGATCACGTTGCATGTCGCGCGCCACCTTTTCGGCATAGATGCTGTCAGATGCAGGGCTAGTCAGGGTGCGGGTCTGCTCCCCAAGAGGATTCAACTCTCGGACGCTGCGCAGCATGTCATCCACGTCCTTATCCATTTGCGCCCGTTGCTCAGGTGGCGCTCGATCAATGCTGCGGTCGATTTCTTTGATCGTAGAGCGCAATGCTATTAGCTTTGCCTCGAATTGATCGACGTCCCGCTCCAATGCCGGGTTGGCCTCAATGGCCCCTGCCCTATCGCTCATGTCTTCACCTTTCTCAATTTGCTGCGCCATGCGCTCCAATGCGTTTGCCGTAAGGGTATTCCCAAGTCGGTCAGCTATGCTGCCAAGGCTGCGATATGTGTCTGCAACCTCGGACAGTCTTTGCTTGATAAAATCGCTGTCCACGCGCTCGGCCGCGCGATCTTGGGTCTGGCTAGGTCCAATCGCACGGACCTCCCATTGCGTGCGAGTAAAGGCCACGTCCTTACCGGCACGATTAGTAAAGCTGGTAACTTCTTTCCCTCGATTGGTGATTGCAATGGTTTGTCCTGTGTCGACATTTGCCTCGGCCATTGCCCGACCCAAGCCACTGCCCCACATTTCCTTAATACCATTCTCAGTAGCCAGCTTAACGTAATAACTTGGTGTATTCTTAGGGTCATGACCATAAGGGGACTTGCCATGCTCGATCAATTCACCGCGCAAACTCTTTCGTAAATCTATCGAGCTAAGCGCGTCCTCGGTAATGCCACGCGAAAACCGACTAGTGTTGATCATTTCAACTCCAGCCGCCCGCCCCCATTCGACCATCGCATCTTTAAAGCGGTCATAAGAAAGCTCTCCGTCTTTTTCTAGATAGAAAAGCTCATTTTCTTGATTGCGCCGGTCTACAATAATGTGGGCGTGCGGATGATCACGATCCGTATGTATGCCAGCGATATAATTCCAACGGCCATATCCTTGCCCTATGAGCTCATCACATACTCCACGCGTGATGGCTTTAACCTTCTCGGTGTCAGTCCCTTTGGGAAATGACATCATCAAATGCATCGAGTTCCCGTTTTCGATCTTACCGCGCCAACCCTCAGACCAATCGGTAGCAAGTCGTGAAACCTGGCGACCTGTCAGCTCCTTGCCGCCATCGTGCCGGTAACTGGGGTCGATAACGTGATCCGACTTTCCCAAGACGTAATTCATCTGAGCCTTTATGTCGGCACGGTTGTAGCATCCTCCGCTGCGGATGATCTTGAACACAGCCTGGGGAGTGTTTGCCTTGCGAACATTGCTAAGAAGCCGCGTGACGGAGCCGCCCCCACCCCCAGATTTGACCCGCCGACCAGACCGGACATGGTGATCATCAAGGAAATTGGTGACGATGCTGCTTCGCTGTGCCATCAGTCCAGCGCCTTCAAAATTTGATCAAGGCGAGCTTTGCGGCGGCGGGCTTTCGTCACAATTAGCTTTGAAACGAGGTCAGATACAGCCTTAAGCTCATCCCTCATGGCGACGATTGTAGCCAGATCATGTGGCGAAATTTCTGCGCTGCCGGAGACAAGCGCCTTACGATTAGCGTGATAGGCAAGCTGATTTAGGTTGTTGCCAACGCGGCGAACCTCCTTAGATAGCTCGGCTCCGATCTCAATCAGGTCATCGTCTGGATCAAAAAAGCCCGATGCACGACGCAGAGCCTTCTTTGCAAATGCTGCTCGGGTCATGCCGAACCGCCCCGCTTGAACATCAAGGGCGCGCATTTCGTCGCTTTCCAAGCGAACACCAAGAACCTTTGTCTCGATCCTTGCTATCGGATCGCGATGCAGCCTGGCCGCAATCATCTGAACGGCGCGGCGGCTGATCCCGTAGGTTTTGGCAAGCTCATCTGTCGAGATGTTCTTCGCCAAATCCTGCACCAGTCGCCGCTTTTCGTCAGCATTTAAACGCCTTTGGGGCCGTTTAGATGGTGGCGAAGTTAACATGTTACATTTCCCGCCATATTCTTCCCTTCAACCATAGGGCGTTTCCGCACCGCTGGCAAGAAAATGCCCGCGGAAAGGCCCTATGGTTGAAGTCCGTTTCGGTGGCCGCCCCCAGGGCGGACAGGTTCGGGCGATCAGCCCGAAGCCGCGATATGCATCGCAGATCGCGCCTTGCAGCCTCTCGGGTGAGCCATGCTATTGCCCATCCGCACCCTTCCCAACAGGCGCAGAGCCTTCTCAGAGGCCACAGGAGGGCCGCTGAGTACCCATACCGGACCTGCCAGCTAGGGTGGGTGCGGCCAGGGGTTCTTTCCGCCCACACGGCGCGTTTAGGCTATGGGTTGGATTGGCGATCCGAACCAACAACAGATTGCGGGCTCCACGCCAACAGAAACAGCCTAAACATGGTGATATGGCGATATGGTGAAGTGGCGCAGTAGCAACATGGCTTAGCGACATTCCGGCAATCCGGTAAAGTGGCACTGCGGCATTGCGGCATTCCGGCAAAGCGGCGCAGCGGCATTGCGGCTATATGGTCCTATGGCGTAGCGGTATTGCGGCGCTACGGTATAGCGGCTTAGCGGCTACGTGGCATTTAGGCGAAGTGGCGCAGTGGCATTCCGGCGATACGACATTGTGGCGATATGACAACATGGCATAGTGGCGATGCGGCGATGCGGTTTTCCGGCTTGATGGCTATCCGGCATTATGGCGATATGGTCATATGGCGACGCGGCATCATGGCAACATGGCGAAGTGGTGATATGGTAAAGCGGTAATGTGGCGATGTGGCATCACGCAACGCCACCAAATAGCGACGTGAGGGACAGAAGATGAAAGTAATTTCACTGATCGGGCAAAAAGGGGGCGCAGGAAAAAGCACTGTCGCCCGCGTTCTTGCATCCGCAGCCGTTCTCGAAGGTAAGCGCGTTTTGATGCTCGACTGCGACCCAAACAAAAGCACTTACTCCTTTTATCAAAAGCTGATGCGGAACGATCCGACCTCGGCAGAAAGCGTGACTGCCTTTCACTGTGCCAACACTGAAGAAATGGAACGTCATATCATCGAGGCCGATGAAACGGGAAATATAGACTACTGCATCATTGACACCCAAGGCGACCTTGTGAATTGGGTAGATGATGTGATTGAGCTTTCTAATAGGGTAATCATACCCGTCAAGGTTTCTGAAACCGATTTTACAGTGCAGTTGGAAACCTACAAACGATACGTCGCTTTGCGTGATGCCGTAGTTGACCCGTCCAAGTTGCCGCCAATTATGTTCCTACTGAATCAGATTAAGCCAGGCGTCAAATATCCTGCTTCGCTTCGTGACTTGTTTGATGAAATTGCAAGTCATGACAGAATGCTGCGCTTCTACCTGCAAGAGCGCAATGTGTATAACCAGACCGATCAGGGCATTCTTTTAGGGGAATACGCTAAACGCGTCGAAGCAACGTCGGTTGGAAAAGTCATGCCAAAATACATGACGCAGGCAATGGACGAGGCGAAAGAACTACTAACCGCAGTTGAGGAGGTTACCGTCAATGGCTAGTCTGCCGCCCCCACGCACGGATCGCTCCCCTCGCCGTGGCTTGCAGCTCAAAGAAGGCACTAAGTTGCCTGACCCACCTAGCTTCGAGAAGGTCAGCACAAAGAGCGAGATAGACGGTGAAGCCAATGCTTCTACTCGACCCTTGCCAGAGCAAGAGAAAGCAGAAGCCGTCGAACAGAAACCAGAACATGCGCCAGCAGCGGCTGAAGAGCCGCAAGACAAGCAGACCCGTAAGACTGAACAGAAAGGCTCAAGGCGCAATCTCACGAGAGGGCAGGGGGATACCCCATTAGCGCCCGAAGAAACGACGCGTCATGCCGCCCCCTCGGCGGCAGCGGACACGCAGTTCGTCACAATCCGATTGGGTTTTGAGCCCAAGGTGAGGGAACTGGCGGAAAAATGTTGCCAAGCAACGGGGGCCGCTCTTCCTGATTTGGTCGGCGTTGCAGCCCGCAAGATGATCGTCACGGATGCTGATTTTGAAGCCAAACCGCTATGGCCTGCGCCTACTCGCTCACGCCCGATCGACTATACTCTGCGGGTGAAGTGCAAGCTGTCCTCGTCCTTGCTCAACAAATGGTCGAAGAAACTTGATCCCCTCGGTGTAAAACAGCCCGGTGAAATCGCCTATAATGCTGTTCAACACGCATTTAATCGCAGTGCCCGACGCATCATTTCTGAGCTGACAAAAGCTCAGTGATGCTTGCCGTATCCCTCAAGGAGCGAAGAAAAATGTCAAACTCGGCCCTGATTGCCATTGCCGCACTATTTGCTGCAGCCGCCGTGCCAGCGGGCGCCGAACAATGGGACGTGACAAAGGACAAGAGCCTTGTAGTCCATCGTCTTGCTGCCACTGATCTTCGCATGACAGTCGTATGCGACCCTGAGGGGGCATTTTCACCGCCGCAAAACTACCTCTTTGTCGAACGTCGCGGCCAACGTGTCGAAACCGGACAACTGACAGTTTCGGAGGGTGATGATACGGTGAACCTTCCGATCATCGGGGCCGCCGCCGTTCCAACTGGCAATGTTGAGAACTGGAATACAGCTATGGACATGCTGTTCGGGGGCAGGGGGGTCAACGTCGCTGTAGGTGACGTGGCTGCCCAACTTGAAGCAGAAAGCCTCGCAAATGTCTGCACAGCCAGATAGAAGGTTTCCCCCATGCCGTTTCCGCTGTCAATTCAGAGTATTGATGCAATTGCTGACGTAATAAGCGGGGGCGTATCTGGCGACGGAACACCCCCAATTGGCATCTATCGCAGCGCCGCCAAGATTGAGAAATTTATGCGGAGCTGCAACGTCACGTTTGAGGTTGATGGCTCTCGCGTACCTTCCCTTATCCAATGCCTTACCGAGCTTAACAACAGCCCGGAGGCCCAGCTAAAGCTTTCCAGGATCATTGAAGCATCAGCTGATCCCCGTGACTTCTTTCATGACCCAGAGCGGCATGCCTTTGTTCTCGAATTTCTCAACCGCGCGCTAGGCTTCGACGGCTATGAGGTTCAACAACATGGCGGGCGGATGCGTCTTATCGAAGCTGGTAAGGGCGGGGCCGTCATTGCAGAACTGGCCGGACTGTCCGGAGTAATCGACTTCGACACGGTGAGCCGGGATCTAGATCGCGCGCTAGTCAGCAGCCAGACTGACCCAGAGGATGCCGTCACTGCAGCCTGCAGCACTGTGGAAAGCGTATGTCGATCCATTCTCATCGAGCTAGGGCAACCACTACCTGCGAAAAAAGACGTGCAGGGACTTTATAACGCGGTGAAGCAACCTCTTGGCTTGTCTCCTGATCGTTCAGACATAGACCCTCTGATAGCAGGCGATGTACGGCAAATTCTGTCAGGGCTTGCCACGGTTATTGCAGGGGTAGGGGCGCTTCGCACGCATGGCGGGGATGCACACGGCAGAGAAAAAGGCTTTGCCCGAATAGATGCGCGGATTGCCAGATTATCAATCCATGCAGCAAGCACCGCTGCCCTATTCCTTATCGAGACATGGCAACGCAAATTCCCATCTCGCCCACTTCCCAGGGCAGAGAACCCATGACCGTCCAAGAGCAACGTGCATTGACGATGCTGTAAGCCAACAGGGTTATAGCCTGTCTTGCACTAGTATATACCGCATGGTATATATAGGCAACACAGGCAGGGATATACTTATGACAATGCTCATCAAAGGCGATGAAATTGACGACCTTGTGGCGAAATACTGCGCTTTAACTGGGGTGAGGAACAAGAGCGAAGCCGTGCGCCAAGCACTGGCCGCCCAAATTTCTGCATTGTCGCAAAAGGAAAGCCTCGCTGATCGAGTCGCCAGTATCCAGAACCGCGCAGCGGCCTTGGGCATCGTGGCTGACAGTGCCGATGACAAAGCTTTCATGGACGCTATATGGGGCGATGAAGACTGATGTTCGTTGATGCAAGTGCCCTTGTCGCCGTCCTAAAAAATGAACCAGACGCTCCAGCTCTGCTGAAGGCGATGGAGGCGGCGCGTGGGAAGCTCCGTGTGTCGCCAGTCGTTCGGCTTGAAGCGACTCTTGCCGTTGCCCGGATACGCCGGGATGCGCGAAGCGCAGGCCCGGCGACGGCCGAAGATTTTAAGATTGCCGCAGAGCTGGTCAACGATTTGCTTGAAGCCATCCAAGCACAGGAAATGATGATTTCGTCAGCCATGGGAAATGCGGCGATCGAGGCGCTTGCGACCTATGGGAAGCTAGTAGGGCATCCGGCGCAGCTAAACATGGGTGACGCACTGTCTTACGCGTGTGCCAAGTCCCATGCCGTGCCCTTGCTCTACAAAGGCAACGACTTCTCCCACACGGATCTTGCCTAACTACATCGGCCGCGCCAGCGGTTTACCACAGCCGCCTCGCCTCCCTTCGCTCCATGAAGGCGCGTCCGGCTCGGCGGCTGCAAGCCCTGGCCCAAGGGCCAGGGTGGAAAACCGCCCTCGCACTGGTAAGAACACTGGCACCCAAAAAAAAACCGCCCCGTAAGGGGCGGCAAGTTGTTTCCTCGCCACGAGGAAAACTGTCTGGTGTCAGCAATGCGTGATTTGTCGCAATGCGTCAACCTCGCGGGACACGCGCTACCTGCGCCGCCAGTCCCACGGCATGTCAAAACTCCCCTCCCAAATGCCGCGCCTGGCTCTGCGGGCAGCATTCTCGGCGGCAATGTATTCACCGCTATATTGGCGATAGGCGACGGCCTGGCCTGAGTAAACGAGCGCGGCGTTCATATCTTCCTCCCCGACAAAGCACTGCCCAATCACCCGCCCGTAGCGATCCATATCACGCTGTTCACATCGGACGGGCTGATCGCCAATCCACTCAGTTAGCCAGCGTGTCGCCATGTCGCCGCAGCGGTATGACCGGCTAGAACGATCCCGGCAAAGCTGATCGCCCTCCGGCGCGTCAACTCCATGCAGTCGGATAGTTTTGAGGCTGATGACAAAGGTATCTGCATCCACAATGCGCGGAATGCCCTCGATTACTCGCGATCCGTCAGCAGAAGGGGCGCTGCGCCGGTCTGCCTTGCCGGTCAGATCGTCCAGCAAATCGCCATAGTCACCCTGAGACATGACGGCCAGCGCAGCCAGTGCGGCCAGGATCGGCAAGGCAGACCGGCGCAAACGACGGCGCAGGGGATTACGGATGGGGCGTTTTCGCATAAGGGGCCAACAGACTTCTGAATAACGAACACAAAAATAGGGTTCGCGGGAATTACATGATCCTGTGCGAAAGGGGCAACCGCTCGGCTTGCTCGACCCTGCACGGGTACTTAGGTGTTAGATGCCTCGCCCGGCTGTGAGGGCAGGACGAGGCGGGGGGGGTTCAACCGGCCCCATGCTGCGTCAGGAAGCGGCGTCCGATACCAAAGGTATCGCCCTTCCTGACAAGCGCCCACGCTTCTGCAAGACGCTGTTCCAAAATCATTTTGCTCATGTGTTTATCCTCTCGCGGCCCCGTTTCGGGAAGCGTCAGCCCGCGCCTTTTGCGGGCTGACTGGATTGCCTGAATGACTAGGAGGCAGTGGCTTGCGGACTGCGGCGCACAATCCGACCCAACAGAGGCGTGGCGTTCGGAAGGTCCCGCATTTCACGGTCAGGCCGACGCTTGTTGTCAGCTCCGATCAACCACCCCTCGCGATGTGCGACAAAGACGGACTCGAAAATGTCTTTCGGGGTCATCTGCCAAGGAAACAGCACGGCTTCGTCACTATCGGAAATGACAAAGATCCAGCCTCCGGTGCCATGCTCTCCGCGGAAGGCAATGGCGTCTGCGGAACAATCGAACAAACGCCATGTCTTGTAGGGCTGTGCGGACATATCTTCAGCCCTCCACGGTGAAAACGACAGTTTCACCATCGACCGTGTACGGCACGGCCTTGCTCAACAGGCTTTCGAAGGCGTCGGACGGGACGCTCGAAAAGGTCACGCAGAACAGATCGAGCAGCCGCTGACGATCCTGTTGAAACGCATAGCCGTTGATTGCCCATGCAAGAATGCCGGGGGTGTGGACGGCGGGCGAAGAACCCAAGCGATAAGTGGTCATGATCTGGTTTCCTTTTCGTGGCGATGGCGTGGGGGCTTGGTGCCTCCTTCCGCCGATGGGCTGCGCCTCGTCG